>NZ_JBHWGD010000064.1:0-16190 GCF_042733235.1 Kitasatospora sp. NPDC059722 | reverse complement strand
TTCTTCCCCGCCCCCACTCTAAAAAAATTTTAGTTGTGGCTCGCCGCGTTTATTGATTTAATACGCCCCCCCCCCCGCCCCCCCCCCGGCCCCCCCCCCCCCCCCCGGGACCGTTTACCGTCGGTCCGCCCGCACGCCGTAAGGTGAGTCCCATCATGGCTTCGAAGACATTCGAGGAGCTCTTCGCCGAGCTCCAGCAGAAGGCCGCCACCGGCGACCCCTCGTCCTCCCGCACCGCGCAGCTCGTCCAGCAGGGCGTCCATGCGATCGGCAAGAAGGTCGTCGAGGAGGCCGCCGAGGTCTGGATGGCCGCCGAGTTCCAGTCGGACGAGCAGACGGCCGAGGAGGTCTCGCAACTCCTCTACCACCTTCAGGTGATGATGATCGCCCGTGGCCTGACGCTCGACGACGTCTACAAGTACCTCTAACAGACCGCTCCCACCAGCACCCCTCCCAACAGGTAAGGAACCGACCTCCCATGCTGCGCATCGCCGTCCCCAACAAGGGTTCTCTCTCGGGTCCCGCGGCGGAGATGCTCCATGAGGCGGGCTACCGCCAGCGGAAGGACCCCAAGGAGCTCGTTCTCGTCGACCCGAACAACGAGGTCGAGTTCTTCTTCCTGCGCCCGCGCGACATCGCCGTCTACGTCGGCTCCGGCCGCCTGGACGTCGGCATCACCGGCCGCGACCTGCTGCTGGACTCGCACTCCAACGCCGAGGAGGTGCTCGCGCTCGGCTTCGCCGGGTCGACCTTCCGCTTCGCGCGTCCCCTGGGCGTCCCGGTCGAGGACGTGAAGGGCCTGGAGGGCCTGCGCATCGCGACCTCCTACACCGGCCTGGTCGAGCAGCACCTCGCCGACCACGGCGTGAAGGCGACGGTCACCAAGCTGGACGGTGCCGTGGAGACCGCGGTGCAGCTGGGCGTCGCCGACGTGATCGCCGACGTCGTGGAGACCGGCACCAGCCTGCGCAACGCGGGCCTGGAGGTGTTCGGCGAGCCGATCCTGATCTCCGACGCCGTCGTGATCCGGCCGAAGGGCGCCGGTGAGGACCCGGCGGTGGAGCAGTTCCTGCGCCGCCTCCAGGGCGTGCTGGTGGCCCGCCGCTACGTGCTGATGGACTACGACATCCGCGCGGAGAACGTGAGCGCCGCCGTGGCCCTCACCCCGGGCCTGGAGTCGCCGACCGTCTCCCCGCTGCACACCGAGGGCTGGGTGGCCGTGCGCGCGATGGTGCTCCGCAAGGAGGCGCAGCAGATCATGGACGACCTGTGGGGCATCGGCGCCCGGGCGATCCTGGTCACCAACATCCACGCCTGCCGCCTCTGACCTCGCGTCCCGCGGGCCTCCGGTCCGCGCGCAGGTAAGCAAGGGTTGAATGGGGCGGGGACGCCGACCGGCGTCCCCGCCCTCGCGCTGTCCGCCGCCGGACAACCCCTGACCGAACCGCCCCCGACCGAACCACCCCCACCGGAGATCCACGTGTCCACGCCCGTCGAGTACCCCGTCACCTGGGCCCCGCGCCGCACCCGTGCCGTGCTGCTGCCGGTCTGCGCGCTGATGGTGGTGCTGTTCGCCGGGATGGCGCTCGTGCTCCCGGAGACCTGGCAGCTCAACGACCGGATCATGATGCTGTGCAGCGGTGTCGCGTTCGCGTGCGTCGGCCTGATGCTGGCCCGCCCCCGGGTGACGGCGGACGCGGAGGGCGTGACGGTGGTCAACTTCGTGCGCCGCCGCCGGCTGGCCTGGGCCGAGATCGTCCGGGTCAACTTCCGCCAGGGCGACCCGTGGGCCACGCTCGACCTGTCCGACGGCACCTCGCTGGCCGCCGTCGGCATCCAGTCCGGTGTCGGCAAGGCCCAGGCGATCGCCAACGCCCGCGCGCTGCGCGACCTCGTCGAGCACCACGCGCACGCCGCCTGAGCAGGGCCCGAACGCTCCTCCCGGAATCGAACCGCGGCCGAACCGCAGCCGAACCGCAGCCGAGCTGCGGCCGAACCGCAGCCGGATCGCGGTCGGATAACGGTCGAAACGGCTATGGTCTACGCTGGTAAAAGCGGGGCAAAGTTGCCGCCCCGCCCGACACGACCTGAGGAGTGACACTCCCCCTCGATGGACGATCCGTCCGGTAGTAGTACCTGCGCCGCCTCACTTCCGGCCCCCGGAAGGCAGGCGGCACTGTGATCACCGCCTGGCTGCTGTTGTTCGCGGCCGTCCTGCTCATCCTCGCCAACGGCCTCTTCGTGGCCGCCGAGTTCGCCTTCGTGACCGTCGAGCGCGGGGCGGTGGAGCGCGCCGCCGAGGCCGGCGACGCCAAGTCCCGCCGGGTCGCGCGGGCCCTGCGCCACCTCTCCTTCGAGCTCTCCGGCGCCCAGCTGGGCATCACCGTCACCTCGCTGGTGGTCGGCATGCTCGCCGAGCCGGCGCTGTCGACCCTGCTGAGCCCGGTGTTCGATGCCGTCGGCCTGCCCGACGCGGCCGCCCACGCCACCGCCGTGATCCTCGGCATGCTCCTGGCGACCGTCCTGCAGATGGTGATCGGCGAGCTGGTCCCGAAGAACTGGGCCATCTCCCGACCGCTCCAGGTGGCCCGCGCGGTGGCCGCGCCGCACATGGCGTTCTCGCGCGCCTGCCGTCCGCTGATCAGCTTCCTCAACGGGGCCGCCGACCGTACGGTCCGCGCCTTCGGCATCGAGCCGCAGGAGGAGCTGGCGCACGCCCGCACCCCGGCCGAACTGGTCTCGCTGGCCCGGCACTCCGCCAAGGCCGGCGCGATAGACGAGGAGTCGGCGACACTGTTCGTCCGCACCCTCGGCCTCGGCGAGCTCACCGCGGAGTCGGTGATGACGCCGCGCGTGGACGTCGCCGCGCTGCAGCGCGACGCGACCGCCTCCGACGTGGTCAACCTCACCCGGGCGACGGGCCTGTCCCGCTTCCCGGTCTACACCGACAGCCTGGACGAGGTCACCGGCACCGTGACGCTCAAGGACGCGCTGGCCGTCCCGGCCGTCCACCGCGGTCGGACCAGGGTCGCCGAGCTGGCCTCGCCGCCGCTCCTGGTGCCCGAGACGCTGCCCGCCGAGCGCCTGCTCGACCAGCTGCGCCGGCTCCAGCCGATGGCGATCGTGGTCGACGAGTACGGCGGCACCGCCGGCGTCGTCACGGTCGAGGACATCGTCGAGGAGATCGTCGGCGAGGTGCAGGACGAGCACGACCCGGCCGACAGTCCCGAGCTGGTCCCGCTGCCGCCCGTCGACGGCCGGCCGGTCTGGGAGGCCGACGGCCGCGCCCGGACCGACCAGCTGGAGGCCATCGGCCTGCACGCCCCGGACGGCCCGTACGAGACGCTGGCCGGCCTGGTCGCGGACCTGCTCGGCAGGCTGCCCCAGCCGGGCGAGCAGGCCCACCTGCCGGGCTGGCTGCTGACCGTGGAGGCGGTCGACCGGCACCGCACCAGCAAGGTCCGGGTGGAGCGCAGCACCGCGCACCCGGAGTTCGACGACGAGGACGGGACCCGATGACCGCGCTCCAACTGGCCGTCGCCCTCCTGCTCCTGCTCGGCAACGCGTTCTTCGTCGGAGCCGAGTTCGCGGTGATCTCGGTGCGCCGCAGCCAGATCGAACCGCTCGCCGAGGCGGGCCACAAGCGCGCCCGCACCGTGCTGCACGCGCTGTCGAACGTCTCCGCGATGCTCGCCGCCGCCCAACTGGGCATCACCGTCTGCTCGCTGGGCCTCGGCGCGCTCGCCGAGCCGACCATCGCGAGCCTGCTGGAGGGCCCGTTCCACGCGATCGGGATCCCGTCCGGCCTGATGCACCCGCTGTCGTACGGGATCTCGCTGGCCGTCGTGGTCTTCCTGCACATGGTGATGGGCGAGATGGTGCCGAAGAACATCGCCCTGGCCGGGCCGGAGAAGGCCGCGCTGTGGCTCGGCCCGCCGCTGGACCGCCTGGCCCGCTGGCTGGCCCCGGTGATCGGCTTCCTGAACGCCTTCGCCAACGGCGTGCTGAAGCTGTTCCGGGTCGAGCCCAAGGACGAGGTCGAGTCGGTGTTCACCACCGAGCAGCTGATGTACCTGCTGGTCGACTCCCGGGACGCGGGCCTGCTCGACGAGGAGCGCCAGGAGCGCCTGGAGGACGCGCTGGAGATGGGCCACCGGCCGGTCACCGACGTCCTGCTCAGGCCCGAGCAGCTGGTCACCGTGGACACCAAGGTGACGGCCGCGGAGGTCGAGGAGCTGGCGCTGCGCACCGGTTTCTCACGCTTCCCGGTGACCGACGGGGACCCGGCCGGCCACGGCTACCTGGGCTACCTGCACCTCAAGGACATCCTCGACGTCGAGGACCCGTCGTTGCCCGTCCCGGCCCGCCTGTGGCGGCCCATCACGGTGCTGCGCGGCGGCCTCCCGCTGGACGACGCGCTCGGCGCGATGCGCCGGGCGGCCTGCCACCTGGCGGCCGTCCTCGACCAGGACGGGCGCACGCTCGGCGTGGTCATGCTGGAGGACGTCCTGGAGGAGCTGGTCGGCGAGATGCACGACCCCGACCACCGCTCCGTGGCGTAACGTTTTTTCACCGCGTTCGGCCACACTCGGCCGCGCTCGGGTACGTTCCGCCACCCTCAGCCGCGTTCCGCCGCCGCCGACGGCCGCTTCGTCACCCGCTCCACCGGCGTGTCCGCTCTCGGCGATTCTGCCGACAGCAGGCAGCCGTTCCCATGCCGGCCACCCGCAGGACAGGGTGGTCGGCATGAGGCTTCTCTTGCTGGGTGGAACGAAGTTCGTCGGACGCGCCATTGCCGAGGAGGCGGTGACACGGGGCTGGGAGGTGACGGCCCTCAACCGCGGCACGCAGCCCGCACCCGAGGGCGTGACGGTGCTGCGGGGCGACCGCACCGCCGAGGGCGGGCTCGACGCCCTGGCGGCGGGGGAGTGGGACTCGGTGGTGGACACCTGGTCCTGGGCCCCGGCGGCGGTCCGGGCCAGTGCCCGGCTGCTCAAGGACCGGGTCGGGCACTACGCGTACGTGTCCAGCTGCTCGGTGTACGACTACCCGAAGCCCGCCGCCGCCGACGAGTCCGCCGCGGTCGTCGAGGCCGCGCCGGACGCCGCGGGCGAGGTGCCGTACGCCGAGGCCAAGCGCGGCGCGGAGCTCGCCCTGGAGGAGGAGTTCGGCGGGAGCGCGGTGTACGCCCGCGCCGGACTGGTCCTCGGCCCGTACGAGAACATCGGCCGGCTGCCGTACTGGCTCAACCGGATCGCCAGGGGCGGCCCGGTGCTCGCCCCCGGCCCGCGCGGGCTGCCGCTGCAGTACATCGACGCCCGCGACCTCGCCGCCTGGATGCTGGACGCCACCGCGGCGCGGCTCGGCGGCGCGTACAACCTGGTGAGCCCGCCCGGGCACGCGACCATCGGGGCGGTCCTGGAGGAGTGCGTCCGCGCCACCGGCTCGGACGCCGACCTGCGCTGGACGGACCCGGAGCGGATCGTGGCGGCCGGGGTCGAGCCGTGGACGGAACTGCCGATCTGGGTGCCGCCGGGCGACCTGCACGACTACCTGCACGACGCGAACGTCGACCGCGCGGTGGCCACCGGCCTGCGCTGCCGGCCGGTGGCCGAGACCGTCCGGGACACCTGGGCGTGGCTGGAATCGATCGGCGGCAGCGCGCCGCAGCGCAGCGACCGGCCCTTCGTGTGGCTCGACGCCGAGCGCGAGGCCGAGCTGCTCAGGAGCTTCGGGGGCTTCGAGGGCTCGGGGGGCTCCGGGAGCCTCGGGAACCTCGGGAGCTGACCCGCGGGCGGTCAGTTCCGGCCGTCGATCAGCTCCCCGTACGCCTGGACGAGGTCCGGCAGCCGCAGCGTCGCCAGGTCCTCCCGGCCCGGCGGCTCGCGCAGCAGCGAGAGCCGCAGGTCCCGGTAGGCGCAGGACTTCTCGTACAGGGTGCGGATGAAGCGGCCGTTGCCCAGTTCGTCGATCCAGCCCTCGCGCACCACGTGGGTGCAGATGCTGGCCAGCTCCTCGGCCGCGTCCTCGTCCCAGCCGTCGCCGTCCCGGCCGGCCAGCGCCGCGCCGATCGCGGTCAGCTCGCCGGGGCGGTAGCTGGGGAAGTCGACCCGGGTGGTGAAGCGGGAGTTGAGGCCGGGGTTGGTGGCGAGCAGCCGGTTCATGCCCTCGGGGTAGCCGGCCAGGATCACCACCAGCCGGTCGCGGTTGTCCTCGGCGCGCTTGAGGAGCACCTGGAGCGCCTCGTCGCCGTACGCGTCGCCCTTGGTGTAGCCGGAGTTGGAGAGGCTGTACGCCTCGTCGATGAAGAGCACGCCGTCCAGCGCGGAGTCGATCAGCTCGTTCGCCTTGACGGCGGTCTGGCCGAGGAACTCGCCGACCAGGTCGGCCCGTTGCGCCTCGACCAGGTGGTCGCCGGAGAGCAGGCCGAGGGCGTGGAAGACTCGCCCGAGGATCCGGGCGACGGTGGTCTTGCCGGTGCCCGAGGGGCCGGAGAAGACGAAGTGCCTCTTGGGTGGCTGGACCGGCAGACCCTGCTCGGCGCGGAGCCCTGCCATCCGCAACTGCGCCGACAGCGCCCGCACTTGGCGCTTGACCGGCTCCAGGCCCACCATCATGGCGAGTTCGGACAGGGCGGCGTCCAACTCGCGCTCGCCGCCCGCCTGCTGGGATCCGGCGGACGGGGCGATCCGGGGCAGCGCCTCGCCGCGGAGCGGGAGCGGCACGACGGGCACGATGGGCGCGACGGGCGTGGCGGGCCCGGCCGGTCCGGTCGGCCCGGCCGATCCGGAGCGCTCGCCGGCGGCCTGCGGCGGGGCGTCCGTAGGTGCGGCCTCCTCGGCGTACCCGCCGCCGCTCGGGTAGCCGGGCCCCTGGCCGTACGCGTCCTGGTACTCGACGTCCTCGGGAGAAAGGGCGTCCGGAGAAAGGGCGTCCGGAGAAAGGCCGTTGGGGGAGAAGCCGTCGGGGGAGAGGCCGCTCGGAGCGAGCCCGTTCGACGGAAGCCCGTTCGAGGGGAGCCCGTTGGGAGAGAGCTCGTCCGGCGCGAACACCCCCGTCGACTGCACACCGGGCAGGAAGCCCTCCGGCGTCATCTCCTCCGGCGGGACGTCGTCCAGGTACGGCTCCTCCACCCCGCCCGGGCGCCCGCCCTCCAGCAGCCCGTCCGCGAGCGCGTCCTCCGCCGAGATCGCGGCCAGCCGGGCCGCGGTGTCCATGAACGCCGGATCGGCCCGGTGCACCGCCCGGTACAGCGGCAGCGCCGCCGCGCTGCGCCCGGCCCCCTCGTACGCCCGCCCCAGCCAGTACCGCAGCTCCTTGCGCTGCGGCTGCTCGGAGCGGCAGCGGGCCAGCGAGGCGGCCAGCGGGGCCTGGGCCTGGGCGCACATGTCCAGCCGGACCCGCGCCATGCCGGCGAACAGCCCGGCCTCGATGCCGAGCATCGGGTCGTCGAGCAGCCGGTCGGTGTCGCGGATCAGCTGTTCCCAGTCCTTGAGCAGGTAGGAGCGGCAGGCGTACAGGAACTGGGCGGACGGGTCCTCGCTGGGCGCCGGGCACTGCTCCAGCGCGCGGTCGAGCTCGGCCAGGTGTCGGCCGTCCAGCCAGTGCGAGGCGTGCGCGAGCGCGAGGTCGCGGGCGTCCTCCAGGACCGGCTGCACCCACCAGCCCAGCCAGTACCAGGAACTGAGCGGCCGGCGGTGGATCCGGCGCTGCTCGCCGAAGCGCTTCTGGTGGCGGTACATCGCGAGCAGGGCGGCCGGGGTGTCGCTGCGCAGGGCGTGCAGGCCGAGCCACGCGTCGGCCATGCCGGGGTCGAGCCGTACCGCCGCGCGGAACTCCTCCTCGGCGCGCGCGTACGCGCCCGCCGTGTAGGCGTCCATGGCGCGCAGCCAGGCCCGGTCGGCGAGCCGGTCCGGGCCGCCCGCGTTGCTGTCGGAACTGTCGACCGTCGTCACTCACGCCCCCCGCGGTGTGGCCCGGGGCTCGGCCCGCGGGCCGCGTGCGCGGAGCCGGCCGGTGCTCGCAAGCCCCCGGGGCGCAGATGCGCCTGGTGCAAATCGTACCGGGGCCACGCTGATCCGGAAGGGTGCCGCACCGGTTCAAATGCGATCGTGCGCGCGGTTGTTGGGCACGTCGGGCGGTGGGGGAGCGCATTTCGCGACGGGCGCGGACGGCACCCCCGGCTCACGGGGGAACAAGCCGGGGATGCCGGGTCCACGGTGGCCGGAAGCTTTCGTTCCGGCGTCTGGGGAGAACTTAGGACGCGGTGACTGCGCAGGTCAAGAGCTTGTTGAAGGTTCACCCACGGTGCCCGGCGAGATCCGTCCGGTCACTCCGTCGACGCGGGTGCCGGCGTGCGGCCGGCTCGGGTCGGCGGCGAAATGCGCCGATTCGGCGCGTGCCCAGCCCACCCAGAATTCGGCCAGTTCCGGCCCGTCCCGTTCCTCGCCGCGGCGCCGGGCGGTGGTGGCGTCCAGGTCCATCCAGACGATCCGCGCCAGCCACGGCCGCACCTCCCGCCGCCCGGCCCCGACGCCCTCCACCAGCACCACCGGCGCCATCGGCACCGCGGCCGTGCCGGCGAACCGCCGCAGCGTCCAGTCGTACACGTCGTACGCGGTGTCCCGACCCGCCGCCAGCGGCTCCAGCACCTGCTCGCGCAGCCGCCCGGCCCAGCCGAAGGGCTCGGCGTGGGTGGCGAGATCGTCGAGGTGGATCACCGGGGCCCCGCCCAGCGCCCCGGCCAGCCGCCCGGCGAACGTCGTCTTGCCCGAGCCCGCGTGCCCGTCCACCGCGACCAGCCGCACCGGTCCGCAGGACGGCGGCAGCGCCCGCAGCTCGGCGGCGAGGGCGGCGAGGGTGTCGAGGGCGGCGACGGTGTCGGGGCTGCCGGGGGCGGCGACGGTGTCGGGGCTGCCGGGGGCGGCGAGGGCGCCAGGACCGCCCGGAAAGCCCGGAAAGCCCGGTACACCGAGGGTGCCAGGACCGTCCGGACGGCCCGGTGCGCCGTGATCGGGCGGCGTGATCAGGCCGGCACGGGGGTTCGGGGTATCGGAAGCAGCCACATCGTCAACCCTACGGTGCCGTACCCGGCCACTCCGGACAGTTCATATGCGCAGGTCGTGACGTCGGCGCGGCTTTCGGGCATACTCACTTCGCCACGCCTGTGAACGGCCGTTCACCGCAACCCGGTGCCGGTCGGGCCGACCTGCCACACCCGCGCCGGACCTGCCGAACCAGGACCCGGCGCCCGATCGAGGAGGCGACCGCCGCCATGACCACCTCCCCTGCGAAGCCCGTGGACCGCCAGCTGCCCACCGAGGAGGCCCGTGAGCTGCTGAGCCTCACCCGGGAGCTGGTCCAGCGCGAGCTCAAGCCGCGCGCGGCGGAGGACGAGGCCGCCGACCGCTTCCCGCGCGACGTCTTCCGCACGCTCGGCGAGGCGGGCCTGCTGTCCCTGCCCTACGACGAGAAGTACGGCGGCGGCGAGCAGCCCTACGAGGTCTACCTCCAGGTCCTGGAGGAGCTGTCGGCCGGCTGGCTGGCCGTCGGCCTCGGCGTGAGCGTGCACACGCTCTCCTGCCACGCGCTCGCCACCTTCGGCACCGAGGAGCAGCGCGCCGCCTGGCTGCCCGGCATGCTCTCCGGCGAGCAGCTCGGCGCCTACTGCCTCTCCGAGCCGCAGTCCGGCTCGGACGCCGCCGCGCTGCGCACCCGCGCCGGGCTGGACGGCGACGAGTACGTCGTCAACGGCACCAAGGCGTGGATCACCCACGGCGGGCGGGCGGACTTCTACAGCGCCCTGGTGCGCACCGGCGTGGACGGCCCGAAGGGCATCAGTTGCCTGCTCGTCCCCGGCGACCAGCCCGGCCTGTCGTTCGCCGCGCCGGAGCACAAGATGGGCATGCGCTCCTCGCCGACGGCGCAGGTGCACTTCGACGGTGCCCGCGTCCCGCGCGAGCGGCTGGTCGGCGAGGAGGGGCAGGGCTTCCAGATCGCCCTCGCCGCCCTCGACTCCGGCCGCCTCGGCATCGCCGCGTGCGCGATCGGCGTCGCCCAGGCCGCGCTCGACCTCGCGGTCGAGTACGCCGGCACCCGCCGCCAGTTCGGCCGCCCGATCGCCGAGTTCCAGGGCCTGTCGTTCATGCTCGCCGACATGGCCACCCAGATCGAGGCCGGCCGGGCGCTGTACCTGTCCGCCGCGCGGCTGCGCGACGCGGGCCGTCCGTTCTCCAAGGAGGCGGCGATGGCCAAGCTGTTCTGCACCGACACCGTGATGCGGGTGACCACGGACGCCGTCCAAGTGCTCGGCGGCTACGGCTACACGCAGGACTTCCCGGCCGAGCGGTACATGCGCGAGGCGAAGGTGCTGCAGATCGTCGAGGGCACCAACCAGATCCAGCGGCTCGTGATCGGCCGCCACCTCACCCGGGGCTGACGGGCCCCTCACCCGCGGCCGGCACACGGCCCCGACACGGCCTCCGGCCGTCGCTCCAGGGTGCGGAGCGGCGGCCGGAGGTTTCGCTTTCCCGTCGAATGCGGTTTGACGTCCCGTCAACTCGCCGGCGTCAGCGGCTGATCAGCCGGCGCCGCTGCTCGGGGATGGTCGGCGTGACGGCGGCGACGCGCACCGGGCGGTGCGCCACCGCGTGCGAGAACGGCTGGGTGCGCCAGTCCAGGCCGCTCGGCAGCTTGAACAGCGCCTCGAAGCCGGCCGGGCCGTCGTCGTCCGAGGCCTCCGCCTCGGCGAGGTCGTCGGTCGGGGTGCCCGAGCCCGGGCAGATCGCGGGGGCGAAGGGGTTCCACGCGGTCGGCAGCAGGGCGTGCAGCGGCAGCCGCTCCTCGTCCGCGACGAGGGCGATCGGGCGCCGGCACTCGGGGCAGTGGACCCGGAAGATGTCCCAGGGCTCGCCGTCGCCCGGGTCGGCGCTCGGCGTGGGGAGGTGCCCGACCGCGATGTCGTCGCGGCCGGCCGTATCGTCGGTCTCGTCGGAGCCCAGGGCACGCTGGTCGGTAGCAGGCATGAGGATCCCCCTCGGATCGGGCCCGGCGTGGTCGCCCGGGGCCACAACCAGCACTTCCCTCCCGCGCGGATACATAATCCTGCGGTCCGGCGCACCATGATGCACCGGGTGTGTCCTTCGCCACATTCGCCCGGCATGTGCCCGCCTGACACCCCTGCCCGCCCCTGGTGACACCGTGTGCGCCCATCGGGGCGCCCCGCGCGCCCCCGAGCGGGTAGGTTTGCGCACTGTGGAGGATCTCGACCAACGCATCGTCCAGCTGCTCCTAGAGGACGGCCGGATGAGCTACACGGACCTGGGCAAGGCCACCGGCCTGTCCACCTCGGCGGTGCACCAGCGCGTGCGCCGCCTCGAACAGCGCGGGGTGATCCGCGGCTACACCGCGATCATCGACCCCGACGCCGTCGACCTGGCGCTGACCGCGTTCATCTCGGTCAAGCCCTTCGACCCCAGCGCGCCCGACGACACCCCCGACCGCCTGGCGGGCCTGCCCGAGATCGAGGCCTGCCACAGCGTCGCCGGCGACGAGAACTACATCCTCAAGGTCCGCGTCGGCGCGCCCGGCGACCTGGAGGACCTGCTCGCCCGCATCCGCAGCGCGGCCGGCGTCTCGACCCGCACGACGGTCGTGCTGTCCACCCCCTACGAGGCGCGACCCCCGAAGATCTGAGCACCGGTCGGTGGGCGCCTCTCCCCCAGCCCGTCGGCTTGGGGGTGCCCCCCAGCCCGTCGGCGGGCAAGGAGGGAGGGTGCAGACTTGGGCGCATGACCGAACGCACCAACCGGACCGTCCTGCTGCGCGGCGGCGCCGTCTACAGCCCCGCCGACCCCTTCGCCACCGCGATGCTCGTCGAGGGCGAACACGTCGCCTGGGTCGGCAGTGACGGCGCCGCCGAGGCGTACGAGGGGGTGGCCGACGAGATCGTCGAGCTCGACGGCGCCCTGGTCACCCCGGCGTTCGTCGACGCCCACGTGCACGCGACCTCCACCGGACTGGCGCTCACCGGCCTCGACCTCACCGGCAGCCCGTCCCTCGCCGCCGCCCTGGCGGCCCTCACCGCCTTCGTCGACGCCCAGGAGACGGCCGGCGGCGTGCTCATCGGCCACGGCTGGGACGAGACCGGCTGGCCCGAGGGCCGCCCGCCCACGCTCGCCGAACTCGACGCCGCCGCACGGGGTGCCGCCGTCTACCTGTCCCGCACGGACGTCCACTCCGCCCTCGCCACCACCGCGCTGCGCACCCTCACCGAGGGCCTCGCCGACCGGCCCGGCCACTGCGCCGAGGGCCCCCTCACCAAGGACGCCCACCACGCCGTCCGGCAGACCGCGCTCGCCCGTCTGACCCCCGAGCAGCGCCGCCGCGCCCAGCGCGCGACCCTCGCCCGCGCCGCCGAACTGGGCATCGGCGCCCTGCACGAGTGCGCCGGCCCGGAGATCTCCTCCGAGGCGGACCTGGCCGCCCTGCTGGCCCTGGCTGCCGACGGCGATGGCCCCGAAGTCTTCGGCTACTGGGGCGAGTTGGGCGGCGTCGAGACGGCCCGCCGACTCGGCGCGGTCGGCGCCGGCGGAGACCTCTTCGTCGACGGCGCACTCGGCTCGCACACCGCCTGCCTGCACGCCGCCTACGCCGACGCCGACCACACCGGCACCGCCTACCTGACCGCCGACCAGGTCGCCGACCACGTCGCCGCGTGCACCGAGGCCGGGCTCCAGGCCGGCTTCCACGCCATCGGCGACGCCGCCGTCGGCGCGGTCGTCGACGGCGTCCGGGCGGCCGGCGAGCGGGTCGGCGCCGCGCGCGTCAAGGCCCTGCGCCACCGCGTCGAGCACGCCGAGGCGCTGGACGACGAGTCCGTCGCGGCCTTCGCCGAACTCGGCCTCACGGCCTCCGTCCAGCCCGCCTTCGACGCCGCGTGGGGCGGCCCGGAGGGCATGTACGTCCAGCGCCTCGGTGCCGGACGGGCCGCCGCGCTCAACCCGTTCGCCGCCCTGCTGCGCGCCGGTGTCCCGCTCGCGTTCGGCTCCGACGCCCCGGTGACCCCGCTCGACCCGTGGGGGACGGTCCGGGCCGCGGCCTTCCACCGGACGCTGGAGCACCGGATCTCCGTCCGCGCCGCGTTCACCGCCCACACCCGCGGCGGCTGGCGCGCGATCGGCCGCGACCAGGACGGCGTCCTCGTCCCGGGCGCCGTCGCCAGCTACGCGATCTGGGCCGCCGGCGACCTGGTCGTCCAGGCCCCCGACTCCCGCGTCGCCGGCTGGTCCACCGACCCGCGCTCCGGCACCCCCGGCCTGCCGGACCTCACCCCCGGCCACCCGCTGCCGACCTGCCTGCGCACCGTCGTGCGGGGCCGCACGGTCCACGCGGCCGCCGAGTAGACGGGCGGAGCCGCCGGGCCACGCAGGTCGGCCGGACGACGATCAGCCCGGCGGTCCCCGCCGGCTCCACCGTCCCGCGCACGCTGCTCACCCAGGTCTTCCGCCTGGAGCCCCTGGGCGAGCGGCACAACGCATCCGATCTCGCCGCCTGGTCCGGCAGCCCGCCTCCACCGCGCGGTCTCCATCCGATCTCGCCGCCGACCGGCCGTTCGGCGGGATCCGCCACGCGCCCCGCTGACCAGGCCGCGGGCCCGTCCCCACCCGCCCCTCGCCTCCCGGTCACCGTCCGTTCCGGGGTACCTTCTTCGCACTGCGTCCGAACAACAAGCCACAGAGAGATGGTGCGCCGGTGACCATGTCCGTCACCCAGGAGCGGTCCGCTGCCGCACCCGAGCCGCCGGCCCCCGAAGCACGGCCCGGCCGGCTCGCCCGAGCCGTCGCCAAGGTCCGCGCCGGCCTGCCCCGGACCGGCCTCGCCGCCCTGGCCGGCCTGCTGCTGGCCCTCGCCTTCCCGCCGTACGACCTGTGGCCGCTGTCGCTGCTCGGCGTCGCGGCGCTCTCGCTGCTCACCCGGGGCCGCACGGTCCGCCAGGCGGCCTGGACCGGCTTCGCGTTCGGCTTCCCGTTCTTCCTGATGCTGCTCAGCTGGCTGCGCGTGGTCGGCTGGGACGCGACGGTCGGCCTGTCGGTCGTCGAGGCGCTGTTCATGCTGCTGCTCGGCGCCGGCCTCGCCCTCACCTCCCGCCTGCCCGCCTGGCCGCTGTGGGCCGCGTGCCTGTGGGTCACCCAGGAGTGGGCGCGCGACCGGCTGCCGCTCGGCGGCTTCCCCTGGGGCCGGCTGGCCTTCGCCAACACGGCGACCCCGTACACCCCGCTGGCCGCGATCGGCGGCGCCCCGCTGGTTACCTTCGCGGTCGCCCTCTCCGGCGCCCTGCTGGCCTGGGCGGCGCTGCGCCTGCGCGGCCCGCGCCGCGCCCCGCGCGCGGCCGCCCTGGCCGGACTCGGCGCCGTGGCGGCGCTGCTGGCCGGCTACCTCGTCCCGGTGCCGACCAAGGCCGACGACACCGTGAAGGTCGCGATCGTCCAGGGCAACGTGCCCAACCCCGGCATGGACTTCCTCGGCCGCCCGATGATGGTCCTCAACAACCACGCCTCGGCGACCGAGCGGCTGGCCGCCGACATCAAGGCCGGCAAGGTCGAGCGCCCCGACGTCGTGATCTGGCCGGAGAACTCCTCCGACCTCGACCCCTTCAGCGACCCGCTCGCCTACGAGCGCATCGACGGGGCCGTGAAGACCGTCGGCGTGCCCACCCTGGTCGGCACCCTGGTGGACGGCCCGGACGCCCAGCACGTCCAGAACGAGGGCATCGTCTGGGACCCGAAGACCGGCCCCGGCGCCTCCTACACCAAGCAGCACCCCGTCCCGTTCGGCGAGTACGTGCCGTTCCGCGCCCAGCTGATGAAGGTGATCACCCGCCTGCAGCGGGTCGCCCGCGACTTCTGGCCCGGCGACCACAACGGCGTCATGCAGCTGGGCCCGGCCCGGATCGGCGACGTGATCTGCTTCGAGGTCGCCTACGACGAGATCGTCCGCGACACCGTCGACAGCGGCGCCCGCGTCCTGGTCGTGCAGACCAACAACGCCACCTACGCCAAGACCGGCCAGCCCGAGCAGCAGCTCGCGATGTCCCGGCTGCGCGCGGTCGAGCACGGCCGGGCCGTATTGATCGCCGCCACCAGCGGCATCAGCGCGGTGATCGCCCCGGACGGCACGGTGGAGCAGCGCACCCGGGAGCTGACGCCGGCCGAGCTGTCCGCCACCGTCCCGCTGCGCGACGGCACCACGGTGGCCGACCGGATCGGCCCCGCTCCGGAGTGGGCGCTCGCCCTCGGCGGCCTGCTGGCCTGCGGCGCGGGCCTCCTGGTCTCGCTGCGCCGGCGACGGTCCGGCGGAACACCGGCCGCCGGGGAATCGTTGGACGAGGTGGTGCCGTAGCCGGCCCGGACCTCCCGTGCGGCGTGCAGAGCACCGCCTTGGAGTGGATCCGTACCGTGACCCAGCAAGCTACCCCCGCCCGTCCGGCCCCGCGCGGAAAGCTCCGCCGTGTGCTGCCGCTGCTGATCACCGCCTGGCTGGTGCTGGAGATCTGGCTGCTGGTCCAGGTGGGTTCGTGGCTGGGCGGCTTCACCGTCCTGCTGCTGCTCATCGCCGGCGCCGTGATCGGCGGCTCGCTCATCAAGCGGGCCGGGCTGAAGGCGCTGTCCGCGGCGATCGAGCAGAGCAAGGACCCGAAGTCGCAGCAGCCCCAGACCGGCACCAGCATGACGGTCCTGGCCGGTCTGCTGCTGATCGTCCCCGGCTTCCTGTCGGACCTCGTCGCGCTCACCCTGCTGTTCCCGCCGACGCGCGCGCTCTGGCGGGCGGCCGGCCGCCGGCTGGCGGACAAGGCGCTGCGCAGCACCTCCGCCGTGGGCGCGGACGCGTTCGCGGACGCGATGCGGCTGCAGGAGCAGATGCGGATCCACCGCCCGGACGGCAAGGTCGTCCAGGGCGAGGTGGTGGATCCCGAGGCGGGCCCGCGCGGCCCGCAGGGCCCGGACACCACCTACCGCCCGCCGATCACCGGCTGACCGCCCCCGAATCCCCCCGGGGGGCCCGCGCGGGCCGCGGCCGCCGGCGCCGCGCCCCCGCGCCCCCGCCGGCGGCGGGGGGGGCCCGGGCGGGCGGCCGGGCCCCGGCGGGGGTGGAGCAACGGGGGGGGGGGGCGCGGCCGACCCGACGCTTTC
>NZ_JBHWGD010000063.1:0-52376 GCF_042733235.1 Kitasatospora sp. NPDC059722 | reverse complement strand
ACCCCCCGTGCTAGGTCGCGCCCGCCAACCCGGTCCAGATCGCCGCGGTCTCGCTTCCCCCCGCCGGCGGCCGGGGGTGGCCGGGCGGCGGGCCCCCCCCGAACCCCGGCGCCCCCCCGGCTCCGTTTCGCCCCGCCGCCGCGGGCTCCGAACAGACCTCCGCCGCCACCGGGATCCGGTGGCGGCGGAGAAGAACGGCGAAAGCTCAGAGCGCCGCGTCGATGCCGCGGAAGCGGCGCTGCAACTCGCGGACCTCACCGGCCAGTTCGAGCGACGGGCCGGCCACCTCCAGCCCGGGGACGACGTCCCGCACCGACAGCGGGTTCAGCGGCGAGGTGATCTTCACGCCCCACTCGCCCAGCCAGCCGCGGTACTGCCGCGTCGAGCTCACGTAGACGATCCGGCCGAGGCCCGCCCAGCCGTGCGCGGCCGCGCACATCGGGCAGTGCTCGCCGGAGGTGTAGACGGTCGCCCCCGCCCGCTCCTCGGGGCTCAGGTTGACCGCGCCCCAGCGGGCCAGCTCGAACTCCGGGTGGCGGGTCGGGTCCCCGGTGCTGGACTCGCGGTTGCGGTCCTCCGCGAGGATCTTGCCGTCCGCCGAGACGAGCACGGAGCCGAACGGGTAGTCGCCGGCCTCCACCGCCTCGGTCGCCAGCTCCACGCAGCGGCGCAGGTAGGGCAGGTCGGACTCGGTGACGGCGGCGGCGCCGGCGACGTCGCTCTCGTGCAGGTCGTGGGCGTTGCTGGCCACGGGTACTCCGTCTCTAGGGGGTGGTGATCAGGACCTGTGCGCGGCGACGGTGGCCAGGGCCTGCCACGCCACCTCGGGCCGCAGCGTCTCGTCCGGGTCGCCGAGGTAGGGGTCGAGCAGCACGGTGCCGGCGCCGGTCAGGCGCAGCTGCTCGATGTCGCCGAGGATCTGCTCGATGGTGCCCTCGCCGGCCTTGCGGTCGGGCCCGTCGACGGGCCGGTCGGTCAGCTTCAGGAGGATGCGCGGCGCCAGCTCCGGCACCGGCTGCCCCGCTTCGTCGGCGATGGTCTTCAGCCGGCCGACCGCCTCCGTGAACCACGGCATGGTGAACCGCAGCGGGTGCCAGGGCGCGCCGAAGCGCACGGCCCGGCGCAGCGCGGCGTCGCTGTTGCCGCCGACCCAGACCGGGATCTGCCCGCTGCCGTAGTCGGCCTCGTCGTCCCAGGCGGCCCGCATGGTGCGCAGGTACTCGTCGGTCAGCTTGCCGCGGCGTTCGAAGGGCACGCCGAGCGCCGCGAACTCCTCCTTGGCCCAGCCCACGCCGACGCCCAGGATCAGCCGTCCGCCGCTGAGTTGCTGCAGGTTGGCGGCCATCCGGGCCATCAGCAGGGGGTGGCGGTAGGGCACGATGAGGACGGTGGTGCCCAGCTGGACCCGGGTGGTGATGCCGGCGAGCCAGGAGAGCGTGGTGAAGGGCTCGAAGAACGGCGCCGGATACTGTTTGGCGACGTCCGGGGTGACCGCGACGTGGTCGGAGACCATCAGGAGGTCGAAGCCCAGGCCCTCGACGGTCTTGGCCCATTGGGCGAGGTGTTCCGGGTGCGTTCCGGGACCGAAGTTGGGGACGTTCACGCCTATCCGCATGGCTGTCAGGCTAGCAATTGGCCTTCGCTCGCGGGCGGTTCTTGGCGATGCTTGATCAAATTTGTTGGTGCGGGCGGACGGTGGTGTGCCGTCCGCCCGCGGGGGCCGTCCGTCAGGCGTTGGGCGCGACCCTGGCGAGGCCGTTGATGACGCGGTCCATGGCGTCGCCGCCCTGGGGGTCGGTGAGGTTGGCGAGGAGCTTGAGGACGAAGCGCATCAGCATCGGGTGGGTGAGCCCGCGCTGGGTGGCGATCTGCATGACCTGCGGGTTGCCGATGAGCTTCACGAAGGCGCGGCCGAGCGTGTAGTAGCCGCCGTAGACGTCCTTGAGGATGCGCGGGTAGGCCTGCAGCGCGCGCTCGCGTCCGCCGTCGGTGACGCGGGCGTTGGCCTGGACGATGACGCCGGCGGCGATCTTGCCGGATTCCATCGCGTAGGCGATGCCCTCGCCGTTGAACGGGTTGACCATGCCGCCGGCGTCGCCGACGAGCAGCAGCCCGCGGGTGTAGTGCGGCTGCCGGTTGAAGGCCATCGGCAGTGCGGCGCCGCGGATCGGGTCGGTCATGTTCTCGGGGGTGTAGCCCCACTCCTCGGGCATGCCGGCGCACCAGGCCTTGAGGACCTCGCGCCAGTCCAGCTCGCCGAACGCGGGCGAGGAGTTGAGGATGCCGAGGCCGACGTTGGAGGTGCCGTCGCCCATGCCGAAGATCCAGCCGTAGCCGGGCAGCAGGCGGCGCTGGCCGCCGCGGGTGTCCCACAGCTCCAGCCAGGACTCCAGGTAGTCGTCGTCGTGGCGCGGCGAGGTGAAGTACGTCCGGTAGGCGACGCCCATCGGCCGGTCCTCGCGCCGGTGCAGGCCCATGGCGAGGGAGAGCCGGGTGGAGTTGCCGTCGGCGGCGACGACGAGCGGGGCGCGGAAGGTCACCTCCCGCTTCTCCTCGCCGAGCTTGGCGGTGACGCCGACGATGCGTCCGGTGCGGTCGTCCAGCACGGGGCCGCTGACGTTGCAGCGCTCGTACAGGCGGGCGCCGGCCTTCTCGGCCTGACGGGCGAGCAGCTCGTCGAAGTCGGCGCGCTTGCGGACCAGGCCGTAGTCGGGGAAGGAGGACAGCTCGGGCCAGTCGAGCTGCAGCCGCACGCCGCCGCCGACGATGCGCAGGCCCTTGTTGTGCAGCCAGCCGTTCTCGGTGGAGACGTCGATGCCCATGTCCACGAGCTGCTTGGTGGCGCGCGGGGTGAGGCCGTCGCCGCACACCTTCTCGCGGGGGAAGGAGGTCTTCTCCAGCAGCAGCACGTCCAGGCCGGCCTGCGCGAGGTAGTACGCGGTGGTGGCACCGGCCGGGCCCGCCCCGACCACGATGACGTCCGCCGTGCTCTCGACGGTGCTGTCCGGCTTCGTCGGGTCGGCTGCGGTCTCGGACACGGTGGGCACTCTCCTGGAACTACGGCTGGAACGACGACTGGAACGACGGCGACGGCTGGGTCGGAACGACGGCTGCCGCCTCGGGCAGTCTAGGTCCGCTTACCGGGTCCGCTCACGGGGGCGGGGAGGGACGACGGCTACGCGGCGGCGGTCTTGTACGCCCGGTGCAGCGCGACGATCCCGCCGGTCAGGTTCCGCCAGGCCACCTTCGACCAGCCGGCCTCCTGCAGCCGGGCCGCCATCGCGGGCTGGTCCGGCCAGGCCCGGATCGACTCGGCGAGGTAGACGTAGGCGTCGGGGTTGCTGCTGACCGCGGTGGCGACCGGCGGCAGGGCGCGCATCAGGTACTCGGTGTAGACCGTGCGGAACGGCGTCCAGGTCGGCGTGGAGAACTCGCACAGCACGAGCTTGCCGCCGGGCTTGGTGACCCGGTGCATCTCGCGCAGCGCCGCGTCCGTGTCGTGGACGTTGCGCAGCGCGAAGGAGATCGTCACCGAGTCGAAGGTGTCGTCCGCGAACGGCAGCCGGGTCGCGTCGCCTGCGGTGAGCGGCAGCTCGGGGTGGCGCTGCTTGCCCTCGGCGAGCATGCCGACGGAGAAGTCGCACGGAACGACCCTGGCGCCGGCCTCCGCGAAGGGCAGCGAGGAGGTGCCGGTGCCGGCTCCGAGGTCGAGCACGAGGTCCCCGGGTCCGGCGGCCACCGCCTCGGCCACCGCCCGGCGCCAGGCGCGGGCCTGGCCGAGGGAGAGCACGTCGTTGGTGCGGTCGTACTTCGCCGCGACGTCGTCGAACATGGCGGCGACTTCGTGCGGCTGCTTGTCCAGAGAGGCTCGGGTCACGCCCCCATTGTTCACCCTGGCGCCCGCGCCCGGAGCAACGGGGCGGCGCAGCGCCCGCGGCCCGCGCCCCTCGGAGCTCACAGGCGCCCCTCCGCACGCCCCCCGACGCACCTCGCGGGGCACCTTGCGGCGCACCTCGCGGGGAGCCCGTCGGCGCACCTCCCGACGCACCCCGTCAGTGCAGTGCGCGCCGTCCGCCCGCACGCCGCTTGCGGCGCGAGCGCTTGCCGTCCGTTATCGCCGGCATCCCCTCGGCCAGGGCCCCGGTCGCGAAGGCGACGGTGGTCGCGATCCGGCCCTGCCCGGTGCGGACGGCGACCGCCCGCCGGTGCCGGCGGATGCGCCACAGGCAGACCAGGAAGAGCGCGACCGCCACCGGCACGCTGTACCGGGCCAGCCCGACGCCGACCGGCTGCGGGTAGGTGTCGCCGCAGATCCGCACCGCGCCCGCGTCGTCGGCGGCGTGCTCCAGGCAGACCTGGTCACCGACCTTGGCGCCGTCCGCGAGCGGCAGCGCGGCGGCCGTGTGCGCCTGGCCGCCGACCCGGTAGCTGACGGCGCTGTAGGAACCGCCCCCGGTCGGGAGCTGGGTGACGACGCCCTCGACCCGCACCGGGTGGGCCTCGATCCGGTCGGCCTGGTCGGCCTGGCGCCAGCCGAGCAGGCACATGCCCACGGCGAGCACGGCGCTGAGCACGGCGGCGAGGTACCAGCCACGGCCCAACCGCGGGGTGCGCGGCGGGGGGACGGTCGCGGATCGCATGGTTCCTTGTCCTGGCTTGCGTCGGGGCCGGGGACGCGGCCCCGCCTCCCGCGGGCACGGGCGGTGGTGTGGTGGGGGTACGGAGTGAGCTGTCCGGGATCGTATCCGCTGGCGGGCCCTCAGGTCACGGCGAAGGGGCAATCACCCGGCGCCACGCGGGCCGGAGTTCGGCCGCACACGAAGGAAGTCCCTTGCGCCGCAGGGAAGTCGGCCCGAAGGCCGGCCGACGGCGGGCCAACGGCGGTTCGGGCGCCCGCACCGGCCGCGCCGTCAGCGCCGTCGGTACACCAACCGGCCGCCGAGCACGGTCGCCAGGCAGCCCCCCGGCAGCGGCGCCGGAACGTCCCCGTCGCACGCGAACACCGCGAAGTCCGCCCGTCCCCCGGCCGCGATCCGCCCGTGCGCGGCCTGCGCGAGCGGCAGCACGGCGAGCGGGTCCAACGGGCCTTCGGCGGCAGCCGCGCCGCCCCCGGGAGCGAGCGCGGCCAGCCCGGACCGCGCGACCGCCGTCCGCACCGACGCCCGCTCGAAGGGCCCGGCCACCGCCGTCACCCCGAACCCCAGCATCCGCTGCAGCCCGCGCCGGGCGCTCGCCCCGCACCGCACGTCGTCGCCCTCCGCGTCCAGCCCGCCCGGCACCGGCTCGGCGCCGGTTCCCTCGCGCGGGTCCGGGTGGTAGGCGCGCTCCAACAGCCCGTGCCCGTACGGGTTGCGCAGCCCGGGTGTGAGCACGGCCGCGCACCAGTCCCGCACCCGGGCGCCCGGGTGCGCCGCCGCGAGCTCGCCGAACGGGCCCACCGCCTCGACGAGTTCGCCGCGCACCAGCACCGCGCCGTCGACGAGCACCGCGCCGTCGACGAGCACGGCGCTGCCGGCGGGCGCGGGCCCGGCCCCGGCCGGATCGGGCAGCACGAAGCCCGCCCGGTGCAGGGTCAGCACGGCGCCACCACGGCGCCCGGCACGGCTGCGGCGGGCGTGGGCGTGAGCGTGGCGACTACGGTGGCGGCGCTCAGTTGTCCAGGATCTTCAGCTCGGGGTGCGCGGTGCCGCCCTCGATCGCCGTGGAGGCGATGTGCGAGGCGACGCGCGGGTCGACCGGGTCGTTCGCCGGGTCGTCCAGCACCCGCAGGTGCTCGTAGGTGGTCGAGCGCTGCGCCGGGACGCGGTCGGCGGCCCGGATGAGGTGGATCAGCTCGGTCAGGTTGGAGCGGTGCTTGGCCCCGGCCGCCGAGACGACGTTCTCCTCCAGCATCACGGAGCCGAGGTCGTCCGCGCCGTAGTGCAGCGACAGCTGGCCCGCTTCCTTGCCGGTGGTGAGCCAGGAGCCCTGGATGTGGGCGACGTTGTCGAGGAAGAGGCGCGCGATCGCGATCATCCGCAGGTACTCGAATACGGTCGCCTGCGTCGAGCCCTTCAGGTGGTTGTTCTGCGGCTGGTAGGTGTAGGGGATGAACGCGCGGAAGCCGCCCGTGCGGTCCTGCACGTCGCGGATCATCCGCAGGTGCTCGATCCGCTCGGCGTTGGTCTCGCCGGTGCCCATCAGCATCGTGGAGGTGGACTCCACGCCGAGGCCGTGCGCGGCCTCCATGATCTCCAGCCAGCGCTCGCCGGACTCCTTCAGCGGCGCGATCGCCTTGCGCGGGCGCTCCGGCAGCAGCTCGGCGCCGGCGCCCGCGAACGAGTCCAGGCCCGCCTGATGGATCCGGGTGATGGCCTCCTCGATCGAGACGCCCGAGATCCGCGACATGTGCTCGACCTCGGAGGCGCCCAGCGAGTGGATCACCAGCTGCGGGAAGTCCGCCTTGATCGCCGAGAACGCGCGCTCGTAGTACTCGACGCCGTAGTCCGGGTGGTGGCCGCCCTGGAACATGATCTGGGTGCCGCCCAGCTCGACCGTCTCGGCGCAGCGGCGCAGGATCTCGTCGAGCTCGCGGGACCAGCCCTTGTCGCTCTTCGGCGGCACGTAGAAGGCGCAGAACTTGCACGCCGTCACGCAGACGTTCGTGTAGTTGATGTTGCGCTCGATGATGTAGGTCGCGATGTGCTCGGTGCCGGCGTAGCGGCGGCGGCGCACCGCGTCGGCCGCCGAGCCGAGGGCGTGCAGGGGCGCGGAGCGGTAGAGCTCCAGCGCTTCCTCGGGGGTGATCCGGCCACCGGCGGCGGCGCGGTCGAGCACGGCCTGCAGGTCGGTGCTGGGCGCATCGAGGGTGGTCGCTGCGAGCTCGGACACCTGGCGGCCTTCTCTCTCTCGGGACTGCTCGGGTACTGCTGTTCTCAGCGCGTCGGTCCCGGTCGCGGGTGTTTCCGGGTACGGCCGAACCAGCCTACGCCAGCCGATTCCGGCCCCTGCGCCAGCCCGCCGCCCGGCCCCTTCCCGCCTCCTGTCCCCCGGTGTTCACCCGTGTTCACCCGTGTTCACCCGTGTTCACCGGCTGGTGCCGTCGGGCTGGGCCGCGCCCGTGCGGTGCATCGTCCCGGCCGGGTTGCCCGCCACCGGGTCGGCGGAGGTGAAGCGGATCGTCCCGTCGTCCTGCAGGGTGAGCGTCTCGGTGTACGCGCCGCCGGAGCACGCGCCGGGCAGGCTGGAGCGGACCAGCCGGGACTGGAACACGAGCTTCTTCGGGCCCGCCTCCCGCAGCTTCCAGACGCCGTCGCAGCTGATCGAGATGATGCCGGACATGCCGTTCTGGCTGGTGGTGTTCTCCTGCCCGATCGCGGCCGGCCCGATGGTGAGCCGGGTGGTGCCCGCGGGCACGCCCTTTTCGGTGGCCATGTCCCCGGTCCAGGTGCCGAGGAACGCGGCCGGCACCGCGTTCGGCCCGGTCGGCGTGCCCGGCCCGCTCGAAGTGCCCGGGGTGCTCGGGGTGCTCGCTACCGCGGTCGGACCGTCCGGCGTCGGCGCGGGCTCCGGCACAGCGCTGCCGCTCCCGGACGGGCCGGCGGGCGAACCGCTGCTCGTGGCCGTCACCGTGGGAGCCGCCGGGTCCAGCCACCGGTACGTCCCGTACCCGCCGCCCGCCAGCACCACCAGCGCCGCCGCCAGGGCCGCGACCAGCACCGCGCGGCGCGGCCGGGAGCCGCCCCCGGGCGCCGGCGGCACGTAGGTCGGCGTCCGCTCCACCCACGCACCCGCCCCGGCACCCGTCCCGGAAGCCGCCCCGGAGGCCGGCCCCCAGGCCGCCGGCGGCACGTCGGCCGGAGCGCTCCCCGACTCCCCCTCCAGGTCCAGCAGTTCGACCGCGCTGCGCCCCACCCCCGCCGCGAGCGCCGGCGGCAGCCAGCCGCCCTGCCGCAGCCGCAGGGCCGCCGTGCCCTCCGGGTCGAGCCGGGCGCGGAGCTGCTGCGGAGTGGGCCGGTCGGACGGCTCCTTGGCGAGGCAGTCGAGGACGATCGAGCGCAGCGGCCCGCTCAGCCCGGGGACGTCCGGCTGCTCGTGCAGCACGCGGTAGAGGAGGACGGCCGCGCTGACGCCCTCGCCGAAGGGGTGGACGCCGGTGGCCGCGTAGGCGAGCACCGCGCCGAGGGAGAAGACGTCACCGGCCGGCCCGACACCCTGTCCGTTCGCCTGTTCGGGCGACATGAAGCCGGGCGAGCCGACGACGTAACCCGACTGGGTGAATCCGCCGGCGGCGTCCAGGGCGCGGGCGATGCCGAAGTCGATCAGCCGCGGGCCGTCCAGGGTGAGCAGCACGTTGGACGGCTTCACGTCGCGGTGCACCAGGCCGAGGCCGTGGACGTGGGCGAGCGCCTCGGCGAGCCCGACGCCGAGGGCGCGCACGGCGGCCTCGGGCAGCGGCCCGCCGTCGCGGACGGCGGTGCCGAGCGCGGGCCCGGCGACGTAGCCGGTGGCGACCCAGGGCTGTTCGCCCTCGGTGTCGGCGTCCAGGACGGGCGCGGTCCAGCTGCCGCCGACCCGGCGTGCGGCCGCGACCTCCTGCCGGAAGCGGGCGCGGAACTCGGCGTCGTCGGCGAGTTCGCCGCGGACGAGTTTGACGGCGACGGTGCGCCCGCCGGCCGTGCGGCCGAGGTAGACCCGGCCCATGCCGCCGGCGCCGAGCCGGCGCAACAGCCGGTAGGCGCCCACCTGGCGCGGGTCGTCCGGCCCCAGTGCCTGCATCCCCCGCACGCTCCCCTCGCCGACGGACGGCCCTCCACCGGGCCGCTCCCGGACGCCCGCACCGCGCGCGCCCGGGAGCAGACCGTACCGGCCCCGGCTTCCCGGGACGTCGGTGCCTCAGGATCTCAGCCGACCACCGCGGGTTCCAGGCCCGCCACCGGCTCCAGCAGCCGCACGGCGACGTCCGGCGCGAAGCCGCTGTCGTGCGCGACCCGGCGGGCGAACTCGGCGACGCCGGCCAGCTGCCGCTCGCCGAGCGAGAAGTCGAGCGCCTCGCTGAAGTACCGCTCCAGCACGTCGGCGCCGAAGGCCTCCCAGCGGGCGGCCTGCTCGGCGACCTTGGCCGCCTCGACCAGCGACAGGTCGCGGGACTCCAGGAAGGCCCGGTGGACGGCGGCGGTCAGTTCGGGCCGGCGCGCGGCGAAGTCGCGGCGCACCGCCCAGACGGCGAAGACGAAGGGCAGGCCGGTCCACTCCTTCCACATCGCGCCGAGGTCGTGGACGGTGAGCCCGAGGTCGGCCGCCTGGCCGAGGTGGGCGCGCAGCGCCGGGTCGCCGATGAGGACGGCGGCGTCGGCCTCGGCGAGCATCTGGGCGAGGTCGGGCGGGCAGCTGAAGTACTCGGGGCGGACGCCCTCGCGCTCCTCCAGGAGCAGGCGGGCGAGCCGGACGGAGGTGCGGCTGGTGGAGCCGAGGGCGACCCGGCGGCCGTCGAGGTCGCCGAGCGGCACCTTGCTGACGATCACGCAGGACATCACCGGGCCGTCGCTGCCGACCGCGATGTCGGGCAGGACGAGCAGTTCGTCGGCGTGCCGCAGGTATTCGACGCAGGTGATCGGGCCGATGTCGAGCGTGCCGTCGACCAGCTGGTCGCTGAGCTTCTCGGGGGTGTCCTTGGTGAGGTCGAGGTCGAGCAGATTGCCGGTCCTGGCGAGTCCCCAGTAGAGGGGTACGCAGTTCAGGAACTGAATGTGTCCGACCCTCGGCCTGACCGGGGTGCGTTCCTCCGGGGTGTGCTCCACTGCGCCGCTCCCTTGCTCTTCGTGCGCCTCCCCGCAGCGTATGCCCGGTGTCGTGAACGGCTCGCACCCGCCCTCCCGACACGCGCCGTGCGCACCGCAGTTCACCCCTGGTCGTCACCGCAACCGCATGCTAGCGTTGCCCTCAGTTGCAGTTTGATTCCCCTTGCAGTACTTGAAGCCTGCGGAGCATGTAACCGCAGGCTTTTTGTAGTTTTTCAGCAATATCGAAAAACTTCGGACTCGTCCGGAGGCAGGGCGATCAGCGCAGCGGACCGGGAGCCACACGGTGTGGCCCCCGACACGCCTCGCAAGGAGAACGGCATGGCCACGGGAACCGTCAAGTGGTTCAACGCTGAGAAGGGCTTCGGCTTCATCGCCCAGGAGGGCGGCGGCCCCGACGTCTTCGTCCACTACTCCGCCATCAACGCGAGCGGCTTCCGCTCGCTGGAGGAGAACCAGGCGGTCAGCTTTGACGTCACCCAGGGTCCGAAGGGCCCGCAGGCGGAGAACGTCACCGCTATCTGACCATCCTCTGATGATCTGATCGCTCGGGACCCCACGGGTCCGCAGGCGGCTCCCGACGGCCGCCACGATGAGCACAAGAGCAACACCCAAGGGGGCCCGCCACACGGCGGGCCCCCTGCCTTTTCCCCACCCCCGCACCACGGACGCGCGAAGGCCCGCGCCCGTGCCGGTCGGGCGCGGGGGCCGGGCCCCGTCGGCTGCGTCAGGCCGCGGCGGCGACCTTCGCCCCGGCCTGGGCCGGGATCACGGCGGAGTCCCGGGCGTCCAGCAGGTCGCCGGCCGGGCTGTTGTACGCCACGAGGTCGAGCGTCTTCTCCCGCGCCGCCACGATGACCGGCACCAGCGCCTGCCCGGCGACGTTCCCGAAGGGCCTGGGCCGGGATCGCCGCTGGGCCGGCCATGCTTCGTCTCCCTCCGTGGCACCCGAGGGACGTCGGCCCGGAGCCGGTTCGACGGGTCACGCAACAGCCCTGTCCGTCAGGGCGTCACCCAGTGTCCGGAGATTCGGATGATGGGCACTCAGTGATCCACGTTCGCCCGAGGGGTAAGCGGCTACTGGCGTGTCAGCCGGGATTTCTATGCTGTGCTGACGCGCTTTCGGCCGCACGGCCTGGGCGCGGGACCTGGCCGCCGAACCGGGCACCGCCCGGGACGCTTCCCACGGGAGAACCCCATCACCACACTGACCAGTCCCCGTCGTCGAATACTCACCGCACTCGGGCTGACGACGGCGCTGTCCGTCGTCAGCCTGGGATCCGCGCAGGCCGATCCGAGCGCGCCGGCGATGCCCACCAAGGATGTTTCCTACCTCGGCCACTCGTTTCACGTGCCCGCCGACTGGCCGGTGATCGATCTCGCGGCCAATCCGACGGCCTGCGTGCGTTTCGACCGGCACGCCGTCTATCTCGGCACCCCCGGGGCCCGCCAGGACTGCCCCGCACACGTGGTGGGCACCACCGAGGCATTGCTCGTCGAGCCCGGCGCCGATGACGCCGCGTCGGCCACGACCGTGTCGGAGATCGAGCGGAGGGTCCACGCCACCGCTCCAGGGATCACGGCCACCGGAGTCTACGACGATGACCAGGCGCTCGTCCGGACGGTCCTCTCCTCGGCCGGCTTCCCCGCCGGCGCAACGAAGGAGCCGATCGCCGCCCCGCCCACCAAGCGGTCGTTCGCGGCGGCGGCACCCGTCCAATCGTCTCCTGCCGCCACTGCGTCGACCCCGCCCGCGCTGCCGGCCGATGCGACCAAGTACACGGGCAAGGGCTTCGACGCCTGTTCGGCACCCGACGCCAACACGATGAACACCTGGCGCGCCAACTCGCCCTACCAAGCCCTCGGCATCTACATCGGGGGCGCCGGCCGAGCCTGCAGCCAGCCCAATCTGACGGCGTCCTGGATGCAGCAGCAGTACTCCGCCGGGTGGCGCTTCCTGCCGGTGTACGTCGGTCTCCAGGCCTCCAGGATCACCGCGCCGGCCGGTCAGGGTGCCGCCGCGGCCGACGATGCCGTGGCCAACGCCGCGGCTCTCGGTCTCGGCCCGGGGAGCGTCCTGTACTACGACATGGAGTCCTACAACGTCGCGACGTACTCCTCGACGGTTCAGCCGTTCCTGTCCGCCTGGAGCGCCGAACTCCACGCGCAGGGCTACAACTCCGGTGTCTACAGCAGTGCCTCCACCGGCATCGCGGATCTGGTCAACAACAGTGGCAGCGGCAAGGGTTACACCATGCCCGACGTGCTGTTCACCGCACGGTGGAACGGCGCTGCGGACGTCAACGAACCGGTGATCCCGAGCACCGCCTGGGCCAACCACCAGCGCGTCCACCAGTACGACGGCAACGTCACCGAGACCTGGGGCGGCGCCACGATCAACATCGACCGCGACTACCTCGACGTCCAGGTCAACACCACGCCCAACGGCAAGCCGACCCTGGCGGGTATCTACCGTCCGGGCGCCCAGACCTTCGCGATGGCCGACAGCAGCGGCAACGTCACCGCAGCCGTCACCTTCGGCTCACCGAACGACATTCCGCTCACCGGCCACTGGAGCGGTCCGGGCCGGGACACCATCGGCGTCTACCGGCCGAGCGACTCCGCGTTCTACCTGACCAACGACAACGCGACCGTCGCCGTCGCGGCCCCGTTCGGCAGCCCCGGCGACATCCCCCTGGTCGGGGACTGGACCGGCCAGGGCCGGGACACCATCGGCGTCTACCGGCCGAGCGACTCCGCGTTCTACCTGACCAACGACAACCAGACGGTGGCTTTCGCCATCAAGCTGGGCAACCCCGGGGACGTTCCGATGGTCGGGAACTGGAGCGGCACGGGCAAGGACACCGTCGGGATCTACCGGCCGGGCGACTGCGCGTTCTACCTGAGCAACTCCAACACCTCGGTCGCCATCAACCACACCGTCCTGTTCGGCGCTCAGGGCGACGTCCCGATCAAGGGCGACTGGAACGGGAGCGGGATCGACAAGGTCGGCGTCTTCCGGCCCAGCACGGCGAGCTTCTACGGCGCACTCTACGACTCCGGCTCGGTGCTCTACAGCCTCCGCTTCGGGGCTGCCACCGACACCCCGGTCACCGGCCGGTGGTTCTGATCGCCCAGTAGCGCACGCCGCTAGCCACGCGGCGCACGCCCAGCGAACGGGCCCTCTCCCCGAGGCGGGAGAGGGCCCGTTCGCCCAAGGCTTCGCGGGTCGGCATCTACGTCCGCATCAGCAAGGATCGCAAGGGACAGGAACTCGGCATCCAGCGCCAGGAGAGGGCCTGCCGGGAACTGTGTGACCGCCTCGGGTGGACCGTCCTGAGGATCTACGCGGAGAACGACGTCTCGGCGTCCACCACCAGCCGGAAGCCCCGGCCCGTCTACACCGAGATGATGAAGGACGCCCGCTCCGGGGTGATCGACGCCATCGTCGTCTACTCGATCGACCGGCTCACTCGACGAATCACCGAGCTGACCAGCTTCCTGGAGGAGCAGAAGGAGTACGGGTTCGCGTTCGCCACCACCGAGGGCGAGGACACCTCCAGCGCCTCCGGCCGCATGATCCTCACGATCAAGGGCGCGGTCGCGCAGCAGGAAACCGAACGCATGGCGGAGCGGGTCAACTCCGCTCTTCTCCGGCGCCGGGAGAAGGGGAAGCCCCACGCCGGCGGACCCCGGGTGTTTGGGTTCGAGGCCGACTCCGGGTTCCAGCAGGTCGTGCCGGAGGAGGTCAAGCTGATCAGGCTCGGCTACGAGATGCTCATGGACCGTAAGACGCCAGGCGACGTGGCCCGCGCATGGAACGAGAAGGGATCGCGGTCGTCAGCGAGCGGGACCATGTGGACGCCCCACAAGGTCAAGCACGTGTAACGGTCCGAGCGCGTCGGCGGAATCATCACCTACAAGGGGCAGGTACTCGGTGACAGCGTCTACCCGCACCCGCTCAGCAAACTCGATCAGGGTCATTCCGGTTGGCCAGCGGCCCTGATGAGGATCCGCGCTGGTCGCACTCCTGTGAACAGTGATGCCGGGCCACGGCTGCGCCCTCGCGGAATGTCGGGAGTGAGTGCCAGGATCGGCTCTGTGGAGCTTCCACGGCCTCATGCTCGCGGGGCTGACGGACACCGAGCGCCCCACATGGGGGTCCGCGCTCCAGCCGCCGGAACTGCGAGGTGCGGGGGCAGGCTCATGACCTGCCCCCGCACTGGCTGTAAATCGGCTATCAGCAGCTTCACCGAATCCGTTGGACTGCCGGGTTAATCCGCTGCGGGTTACCCTGTCTTCAGGATCCATCCCATGTCGGCGAGCGTTTGGGAAATCGGGACGTACCACATTCCGTTGAAGCACGTCGGCGGTCGAGTTCCGGAGTCAGAACCGACCCGGCCGTTGCAGTTGGTCTGCTTGTCAAGCGACGTGATAGTTCCGCGGGCTCGGACCTTGCTTCCGTCTGGCGCGATGACAGGTCCGCCACTGTCCCCGTCGATAGAAGCGATGTCGTTCGAGTCGGTCTGGACAACCTGATCAGTGAACTTGCGCCAGACGCCATTGGGGCCTTGAATCTGCCGATCGACCTGGAGGATTTTCAGGCCACAGTGCACCCCCGAGTTTGCGGCGGAGTGGCAGACGTAGTCGCCGACATTGTTACCACTGTAACCTGAAACCGGAATCCAATCAGCCTCGTTGGGGTCATTCCACGGGCCACCATAGACGCCTGATCCCGATGCCTGACTGTCGCGCGGGACGATGCCGATCGTGTCATCGGCAGCGTTTCCGTCTCCCTCGTTGGCGTAGCCCATGTACTGATCGCTGTACCAGGTCCTGTATGAGCCTGCGCCGCAGTGCCAAGCGGTGGTGACGAAGTTCTTTTCCTGAGCCGAGGGACTATAGACCCCAAAGCCAGTGGAACAAATCGTCCCGCCCGGGGTCTTTATGCCGGCGCCGCCGAGCCACGGCTCGAAGTCTGCACCTCGCGTCAGGTCCTTGACCATCGCTTGGGGGTGGGCGTGGACTTCCACGCCGGCGATGGCAGATGCGATCGCTTCCACCTGCGGCGTCAGCTCTTCGGCGGAGAGCGCCGGAAGGACTGCCCTCATCTGTGGCGCTCGCTCGTCGTCCGTCTCGTAGCCGAGGTCGAGGCCGCTCCCATCGAGCGACGGCCCGATGCTGTTGATGTGGCTCGGCCTTTTCGCCGCGAGCGGGATCGGCTTGCCGTTCGACAACAGCTTCTCACGAGCTGCGTGCAGTTCTGCCTTGGAATACTTAGCAGGCACAACCTGCACGCTCACACCTTTCGGAAGGTCTTGGAGGACACCGCGAACCGCCTCCGGGAGCTCCCCCTTCCAATGCAAGGTGATGCGGCTGGCGCCCGGGTCTACCTCGACTTCAGAGAATCCCGGGATCCGCTCCCGGTTCTGTTCATCCTGCCCTACGGTGATGCGGTCGACGACCCTGTCCAGAGCTTCTTGCCTATTCATGAGCTCGACGACCTCAGGCTTCGCCGCTCCACGCAGTGTGGCTGCGCTGATGCCACCGGCCGACGGCCTCTTCTTGGGCACTTGGCCGGGCTGCGCCGGAGCCGCCGTGGGTGCATCACCCCCCGATATGGCGATGGCCGGAGCGATTGCGGACACCGACGCCAGCAGCACAGTGGCTGGAATTATCCAGGTTCGACCGGAATTATTTTTCTGAGCCATTCAGTTCCCCCCAAATGGATGCAGTTATTCTCCGTGAACGATGCTGCACTCCGAACGGTATCGCCAGGCGAAGCTCGGCGCGTCGCAAATAAAAGCCCCACAAGCGTCCTTATGGCGCTTTTCGGGCGCGGCCCGCAAAGCCTTTACCAGTTCTTCGCAATTGATATAGGGCCACCATGGATGTTCTGCCTAATAGGTGCCGGTTCTCAGCCTGCTTGACTTCGCACACTCCGTGCCGCAAGCATGGCCGTGACTGCCGGGGAGGGCCCGTGACGAAAAGTACCGTCCGCCAGATGTCGAAGCGCGGACGACGGTATCGATTGACCGCCATAGCTGCCATAGCCGTTCTCGGTGGTGGGTTCGCCATCAACACATGGATCAGCCGGGGCCCGGAAGCCAAGGTCTACGAAGGCCCCGTGGCCGGCTACCCACTGCTGGCCAGCTCCGACGGCCAGACCCTGACACTCAGCATCGGCTGGGGCTGCGAAAAGCAGCCCGAACTCGTGGTACGCGAGTCCGCCAACGCAGTGAAGGTCTCCCTGCGGCACACGGCCCGTCCGGGCTTCTGCGACCCCGGCGGCTACGGACAGATCACCGCCCACCTGAACAAGCCGCTCGGTTCCAGGGCGCTGAACGACGCCACCGGCAAGCCCGCCATACACTTCGACGAGCGCAACCTCCTCCGGCCCGCGTTCCTGCCGGAGAACTACTACCCCTCCCCCACAGGCAAGATGGTCTACCTGCCCGGTGTGTCCCCACTGCCGACCGACACCCCCGCCTGGGCCATCGGGTACACACTGGGCACGGAGCCCGACGTACACGGGCACCTGATGATCAGCCAGAGCCTCCGGAACAGCACGCCACCGGACGGCCAGGCCGCCACAGTCAAGGGTCACCCCGCGACCATCACGCAACCGGACCCCAACGGCGGTCCCCGTTCACTGACGTGGTCGGACGGGACCTATACCTTCACCGTCGCCACCGGCGCCCCACCACGGCTCTCGGACGCGGAACTCATCCACGTCGCCGAGAGCCTCGGCAGCTGACACTACGAGAACGACGTCCGGTGGGGCCGTTCACCGAACTCCGGCCAGACGCGGTTTCAACGATCCTCATCAGCCCCCGGCGGAGGAGCCGACGTCCGCCGACGATCAGTGACGTAACCGGCGACGACCCCGGAGAGCTGCGCGTCGTAGTCCTCCGGGGGCACCCACCTCGAAAGGATCTCTGCGATCCAGTCCGCCACCGGATCACTCGCCGGGGCAGTCATGACCGCTCACCCGCCGGGCTCTCCCGAACGCCCGAATCGGACGCGTGTCTCGCCGATCTCTGGGCCCTCGAAGGCCGCGCGCTCGCCAAGCTCGGCGAGAAGCGTGCAGCGGCTCACGCCGTCGTCGCATCGGAGAAGGCCTACGAGAACGTGCAGCTCGCCAACGAGGCCGAGTGGGCTCGGTTCATCGACCCGGCCTACCTCAACGGCGAGCACGCCAACACCTTCCAGGACATCGGCGACGCCGCCGAGTCCGAGCGGTACGCCCGCCTGTCGATCGAACACGCCAGGGCCCAGAAGCGAGCTCGCCGCGGAGCAAGGTCGCAAGCAGCTCTCGCCGTCTCCCACCTCCAGCGCCGGGACCTCGAAGCTGCACATGCGGCCGGCCTGCGGACCCTCACGCTCACCAGCCAGGTGAAGTCGTCCCGCGCCGTCGAGGCTGTCCAGAACCTCAAGCAGCAGATGGTGCCGTTCGGCCGCCACACTCTCGTGGCCGACTTCAACGACCGAGCCCGTGAAGTGCTCGCAGCCTGACCAGCACTCGAAACGCATCGGGCCCTCTCCCTGGCACAGGAGAGGGCCTGTTTCAATGCGCTCGCCCTCCCACGCTTCGGCACCCAGCTCGGGGGAGATGAGATGCCACACACAGGAGATTGAAGCCGCCGCGGCAACCTTGGCGCCGATCTGCGCTGGGATACCAGCCAACTCGTCGATGAGGTTGCCTTTCGGACTGCGGCAGGCCGCGAAATGGAGGAGCCTCCGTCCGCTTCGGCCAAGGCGTCCAGGAACAGCCCTCCAACCTGCGGGTTTCCCGCATGGCTAATCACGACGGTGTCAGCTGGCGGCACCGCCCTCGCCGCTTGGTGGGGACGGAGGTAGGTCTGTGCCGAAATGTTCCTTGCGAGGGACCACCCTCACGGCAGGTCGTCGGTCCACCCACACACAGACATACAGAGAAGCCCGGTACCGCTTGTCACACAGGGCAGACACGGCACCGAGGATGCAAGAAGGGTCCTCTCCCAGCGCCGGGAGAGGACCCTTCTCTGAACCAATCAGGCCGCAGCGGCAGCCTTCGTTGTGGCCTGCGCCGGGATGGTGGCCGGCTCGTTCAGCAGGTCACCGGCCGGGCTGTTGTACGCGACGAGGTCGAGCGTCTTCTCCCGCGCCGCCACGATGACCGGCACCAGCGCCTGCCCGGCGACGTTCGTCGCGGTGCGCATCATGTCGAGGATCGGGTCGATGGCGAGCAGCAGGCCGACGCCCTCCAGGGGCAGGCCCAGGGTGGAGAGGGTCAGGGTCAGCATGACGATCGCGCCGGTGAGGCCCGCGGTGGCGGCCGAGCCGATGACCGAGACGAAGGCGATCAGGATGTAGTCCTTGATGCCGAGGTCGATGTTGTAGACCTGCGCGACGAAGATCGCGGCGATCGACGGGTAGATCGCAGCGCAGCCGTCCATCTTGGTGGTGGCACCGAATGGGACGGCGAAGGACGCGTACTCGCTCGGGACGCCGAGGCGCTCGGTGACGCGGCGGGTGACCGGCAGGGTGCCGACCGAGGAGCGGGAGACGAAGGCCAGCTGGATGGCGGGCCAGGCGCCCCGGTAGAAGTTGAGCGGGTTGAGGCCGCCGGCGAACTTCAGCAGCAGCGAGTAGACGACGAACAGCACCAGCGCGCAGCCGACGTAGATGTCGGCCGTGAGGGTCGCGAAGGGCTTGAGCAGGTCCCAGCCGTACTTGGCGACGGACTTGCCGATCAGGCCGAGGGTGCCGAGCGGGGAGAGCCGGATGACCCACCACAGGGCGGTCTGGGTCAGCTCCAGGACCGACTCGCTGAGCTTGAGGACGGGCTCGGCCTTGGTGCCGAGCTTGATGACGGCGGCGCCGACGACGACCGCCATGAAGACGATCTGCAGCACGTTCACCTCGGTGAACGCGGTGACGATGTTGGTCGGGAAGATGCCGGTCAGGAAGTCGACCCACGTGCCGCCGCCCTTGGGCGCCTTGAGGCCCTCGGTGCTGAGGTTGGTGCCCTTGCCCGGGTCGGTGAGCAGGCCGAGGCCGAGGCCGATGGCGACGGCGATCAGCGAGGTGATCAGGAACCAGAGCAGGGTGCGGACGGCGAGGCGGGCCGCGTTGGTGACATTGCGCAGGTTGGCGACGCTCACCACGATCGCGGTGAAGACCAGCGGCGGGACGGCCAGCTTGAGCAGCTGGACGAAGGTCTTGCCGACGGTCTCCAGGGTGGTGGCCAGCCAGGAGACGTCGCCGGCGCGGGCGACGTAGCCGAGGCCGACGCCGAGCACGAGGCCGGCGACGATCTGCACCCAGAACGGCGTCTTGCGGATGCGGGCGAGCACGGACGGCGACGAGGTCGCCTCGGGCGCTGTGGACATGGGGGTGCGACTCCGGGGGAGGGCGGTGCTGACGGTGGGGTGCGGCGGGGACGGCGGCACGGCGCGCGGGCCGGGCGGTGAGGGCTCGGCCCCCGGTCAGGGGCGTGCCGCCGGAATACAGCAGGCGGCGCGACAACGGCGCGGGCTGTCCACGGCTCCCGGCAGACGGCACGCGCGGGCGGCGGTGGGCGGGGTGCCCAGGCCGTGCATCCGAGGTGCGTCCGAGGGGGTCATGGGCGACACGTTAGCAGTAAAGGTTTGAGATGTTCAAAGTAGTTGTTTGAGGTCAGGGCGGCGCAAGAGCGAGATCCGGACACGAACGAGCCCGACGCACCATCAGGCGGCCACTCCGGTCCGATTGACCGCCCGACGGTTATACGTATAACCTTGACAACGTCCCTGCTCCAGCACGCCCCACCGGAGAACCGCCGATGGGCTATCTCGCCCTGCTCCGCGCCCCCCACGTCAGCCGCCTCCTCTTCGGCACCCTGCTCGGCCGCCTGCCCGCCGGGATGACCGCCCTGGTCATCGCCCTCGCCCTGCGCGAGGCCGGCGCGCCCTACGGCCGGATCGGCCTGGCCACCGCCGTATACGCCCTGGCGGCCGCCGTCGGCGGGCCCGTGCTCGGCCGGATCGTCGACCTCACCGGGCAGCCCCGCGTCCTGATCGCCTCCGCCGTCGTCGCGGGCGGCGGGTACGCGCTGCTCGCCCTCGCGCCCGGCTCGGTGCTCGCCGCGCCGGCCGGCGCCGCGATCGCCGGGCTCGCGATGCCCCCGCTCGAACCCTGCCTGCGCTCGCTGTGGCCGGCCGTGGTCGAGGAGGAACAGTTGGACACCGCCTACGCCTTCGACTCCGCCTCGCAGCAGATCCTCTACGTCGCCGGGCCGCTGGCCGTCGCCGGGATCGCCGGCCTCTTCAGCCCCGTCGCGGCGCTGTGGGTGGCGGCCGGACTGGGCCTCGCGGGCGCGCTGGTCGTCGCCACCGCCGCGCCGGCGCGGGCCTGGCGGGCCCCGGCGCGCGAGCACTCGGCCGGACTGCTGGGCCCGCTGCGCTCCCCCGGCCTGGTGCTGCTGCTGGTCGGACTGGCCGGGGCCGGCTGGGCGGTCGGCGCGCAGAACGTGCTGTTCATCGCCTACGCCGAGCACCACGCGGGCGCCCTGCCCGGCGGTGCCGGCACGCTGCTGGCGCTGGCGGCGCTCGGCGGGCTGCTGGGCGCGCTCGCGTACGGGGCGGTGAAGTGGCGCAGCGGCACGGGCACCCGGACGTGGGTGATGGCGCTGGTGATGGCCGCCTCCTACCTCCCGCTGGTGGTGCTGCCCGGGCCGTACCCGATGGCCGCGCTGGCGTTCGTCTCGGGGATCGTGCTGGCCCCGCTGCTGGCGGCGGCGTTCGTGCTGGTCGCGGAGCTGGCGCCGACCGGGACGGTGACGGAGGCGTTCGCCTGGCTGGTGACGCTGTTCGCGACCGGGAACTCGCTCGGCTACGCCGTGTCCGGGAACCTCGCGGAGGGCTCGCTGCGGCCGGTGGCGCTGTGCGCGGCGGGCGGGATCGGGCTGGGCGGCCTGCTGCTGTTCGGCGCGCGCCGGTGGTTCCGGGCGGTGCCGCTCGCGCCGGTGCCGCAGCCGCAGCCGGTGCCCGTGGGCTGACCGGCCCCCAGAGACGACTGTGTCCGCCGGAGGTCTGGACCGGCGGGCACAGTCATGCGTGGGCCACGGCCGGTCAGCGGGCGGCGGCGGTGGACGAGCGCAGCACGAGCGAGGTCGCGAGCGGCGGCGGCGGGGCCACCCGCTCGCCGCGCAACAGGCCGGCCAGGGCGGCGGTGCCGGCCCGGCCGAGCTCCTCGCCGGGCAGGTCGACGGTGGTCAGCGGCGGGGCGAGCAGGGCGGCGACCGCGACGTTGTCCATGCCGACCACGGACAGGTCGTCGGGCACCCGCACGCCCAGCTCGGCGGCGGCCTGGTAGACCCCCGACGCCACCACGTCGTCGTCGCAGATCACCGCGCGCGGTGCGTCCGGCCGCTCCAGCATCCCGCGGGCGACGTTCCGGGCGGCCGGGTGTCCCTCGTTCAGCCGGACGCCCAACTCGACGACGTCCAGGCCGAGTTCGGCCACCGCCTGCTCGAAGGCGGCCTGCCGGACCCGGAAGGTGTAGGCGGAGTGGATCGAGCGCAGCCGGCCGATCCGGCGGTGGCCGAGGGCGGCCAGGTGCTCGACCGCGGCCCGCATGCCGCCCGCGACGTCGAGCTCGATGGTGGGCCGGGCGCGGTCGGTGCCCGGGTCGGCATCCAGGAAGACGGCAGGGGTGTCGGCGGGCAGCTCGCCGAGCTGACTGTCGTCCGGGGAGCAGATCAGCAGGCCGTCGAAGCGGCTGGTGGTGGCGGCCTCGGCGAGGGTCGCGCTGCCCCAGCCCGAACTGACGACGACGGCCAGGCCGTGCCGCCCGGCCTCCTCGTGGACGCCCTCCAGCACGCGCCCGAAGAACGGGCCGAGGAGGTTGGGGACGGCCAGCAGGATCATCCCGCTGCGGCCCAGGCGCAGCTGGCGGCCGGCCGCCTGGGGGCGGTAGCCGAGGCTGCGGGCGGCCTCGCGGACGCGTTCGCGGGTGGCGTCGGAGACCCGGGAGCCGGCTTCGGAGCCGGAGAACACGAGCGAGACGGTGGCCTGGGAGACCCCGGCGAGCCGGGCGACGTCCCGGCCGGTGGGCCGCCGCGCGGGGGCGGGCCAGGTGCCGGCGGCGCCGTCGGGCGGCGGCGCGGGGGTGTGCGGCGCGGGGGTCTGCGGCTCGGGGGTCCGTGGGAGATCGGCGGAGGCGGAGGCGGACACGGCGGCGGGAGCGGGTCCGGGGCGGTCCGGCCTCAGTTCCGCGCGGCGGCGGCGCGGGCGGCCTCGTCGGCCGCGTCCTCCTCGGCGTTCTGCGCGGCGATCCGATCGGCGGTGCGGCTACGCATCCCGGAGACCTTGGTGGTGATCTGGGCGGACATGTCGTCGCGCTGGCGGCTCAGCAGCACGTAGCTGAGCGGCGCGGAGGCGATCGCGGCCAGCAGGAAGAGGAAGATCACGCCGGTCTGGCCGCTGACCGGGATGACCCCGAAGTGGCCGAGCAGGAGGGCCACCAGCAGGCAGCCGAGGAAGATGCTGACCCGCAGGGAGGTGTAGCGGAGCGTGGCGTGCGACTTGGCGGGGCCGTTGCTGCTGCTCACTGGGGCACGTCCTTCACTGCGCTGGGGGTCGGGGCCGGTCCCCCAGTGAAGCATGCCCGACGGGCGGAGCGGGGGACGGGTCGCCCGTCCCCCGCTCCGGGCCGTCCGGGACGGCCGCCGGCGCGGGTGCCGACGCAGGTGCCGGCGCGGGTGCCGGCGCGGGTGCCGGCGCGGGCCGGGCCCGGCCGTCAGCGCAGGTCGAGCCAGAAGGTGATGTCGTCGCGGTCGTCCCCCGGGGCGACCCGGATCGCGCCGGGGACCCGGCCGACCTCGCGGTAGCCGCAGCGGGCGTAGAACCGCTCCAGGCCCTGGCCGCCGCGCGCCGTCAGCCGCAGGCCGTCCAGCCCCCACTCCCGGGCGGCCCGCTCGGCCTCGGCCATCAACTCGACGCCGTACCCGCGGCCCTGGGCGTCGGGGTGCACCATGACGCGCTTGAGCATCCGCCAGTGCTCCATGAGGTTGAAGCGCATCGACTCGAAGAAGAGCACCCCGACCAGCCGGCCGGTCTCCGTCTCGTGGGCGACGAGCAGGCGGTCCGGCCCCTCGGGGACGAGTCCGGCGAAGTGGTGGTCGGCGGTGTCCCAGACGTCGTCCTCCGTGACCGGCGCCACGAAGCCGACGGCCCCGCCGGCGTTGGTGACGTCGGTCCACAGGCCGACGATCGCGGCCCGCAGGTCGGGGTCGGGCTTCGGGTCGAGGGTGAAGGTGAGCGTCATGGGTGCGGAGCCTAATCGGTCGTTACGACAGGGCGGGGACGGGCCGAGCGGGACAGGTGCCGCGGAGCGCCAGGCAGAGGCCGACGGCGATCGCGCAGAGGGCGCCGGCGCCGTACCAGGTGGCGTCGTAGTTGCCGAGCGCGTCCCGGGCGAAGCCGGCCAGCCCGGCCACCACGGCCGCGCCGATCTGGTGGCTGGCGAGCACCCAGCCGAAGACGATCGGCGCGTCCTCGCCGAAGTGCCGGCGGCACAGGGCGACGGTCGGCGGCACGGTGGCCACCCAGTCCAGGCCGTAGAAGATCACGAAGGCGAGGATCGGCGGCTGCAGCGAGCCGGCCAGCAGCTGCGGCAGGAGGAGCAGGGAGATCCCGCGCAGCCCGTAGTAGACGACCAGCAGGAGGCGGGAGTCGACGCGGTCGGTGAACCAGCCGCTGGCGATGGTGCCGACCACGTCGAACAGGCCGATCATGGCGAGCAGGCTCGCCGCCGTCGTGACGGGCATGCCGTGGTCGTGGGCGGCCGGGATGAAGTGGGTGCCGACCAGGCCGGCCGTGGTGGCGCCGCAGATCGCGAAGGAGCCGGCGAGCAGCCAGAACGCCCGGGTGCGGGCGGCGTCGCGCAGCACGCGCAGGGTGCGGGCCAGCGCCCGGCCGTCGGCGGCGGGGGCGGGCGGGGCCTCGGTCGCGCCGTAGGGCAGGAGGCCGATGTCGGCGGGGCGCTCGCGCATCAGGAGCAGGACCGGGACGGCGACCGCGCTGGCCGCGAGCGAGACGACGACCACCGCCGAGCGCCAGCCGTGGTGTTCGACCAGCCAGGCGCCGACCGGAAGGAAGATCAGGTTGCCCGCGGCGCCGGCGGCCGTCAGCACGCCGGTGACCAGGCCCTGGCGGGCGCGGAACCAGCGGCCGGTGATGGTGGTGGCGAACGCGCCGGCCATCGAGCCGCTGCCGAGACCGACCAACACGCCCCAGCAGAGCACCAGTTGCCACGGCTCGCGCATCAGCATGGTGAGCCCGGAGCCGACCGAGATGGTGAGCAGCGCGCAGACGACGACCAGGCGCACGCCGAAGCGGTCCATCAGGGCGGCGGCGAAGGGGGCGGTGAGTCCGTAGAGGGTGAGGTTGACGGAGGTGGCGCTGGAGATGGTCCCGAGCGACCAGCCGAACTCGTTGTGCAGGGCGTCCATCATCAGGCTGGGCGTGGAGCGGAAGCCGGCCGAGCCGAGCAGCACCAGCAGGGAGACGCCGGCGACCACCCAGGCGTAGTGCACGCGCCGGGCGGGGCGGGCGGGTGTGGCGGCGGAGGTGGTGGGGGCGAGGACGTTGCGTTCGGTCACGCGGTCGAGTCTCCCGGGGCGGCCGGACGGCGACGAGTGGCCTGAATGCCAGCTTTCGAAAGAATCGGGCCACGATCTGGCCTAGGCTGGCCCGGCCCGCAGCCGTACGGGCCATGCGGGCCATGCGGGCCATGACGGAAGGAACGAGGAGGAACGAGATGGCGCACCTGGTCGCGGTCCTGGCCCTGAAGGGAGTCATCGCCTTCGAACTCGGCATCCCCGCAAGGATCTTCGGCGGCGCGAAGGGGCCCGGCGGCGAGCCGCTGTACGAGGTGGCGACCTGTACGCTGGACGGCCGGCCGGTCGCCACCAGCGCCGACTTCCGGGTGGCCGTCGACCACGGGCCCGAACTCCTGGAGCGGGCCGACACGGTGGTGATCCCGGCCTCGGCCGACGCCAGCCCGGCCACCGCCGACGCCGCCTACACCCCCGAACTCGCCGCCGCGATCGCCCGGATCCGGCCCGGCACCCGGCTGATGTCGATCTGCACCGGCTCCTTCCTGCTCGCCGCCGCCGGCCTGCTGGACGGCCGCCCGGCCACCACGCACTGGCGCTACACCGAGCGCTTCGCCGAGCTGTACCCGCGGGTCCGGCTGGACCCCGACGTGCTCTACACGGACGACGGCGACGTCCTCACCTCCGGCGGGGTGGCCGCCGGGGTGGACCTGTGCCTGCACGTGGTGCGGCGCGACCACGGCAGCGCGGTCGCCAACGCGGTGGCCCGCAACTGCCTCGTCCCGCCGTGGCGCGAGGGCGGCCAGAAGCAGTACGTGGAGGCCCCGAGCCCGGTGGAGCACGGCGGCACCGGGACGGCGGCGGTCCGCGCGTGGGCGCTGGAGCACCTGGACGAACCGCTCGCCCTGCGTCAGCTCGCCGACCGTGCGGGGATGAGCGTGCGGACGTTCACCCGTCGCTTCCGCGAGGAGACCGGCAGCAGTCCGGGCCAGTGGCTCACCGTCCAGCGCACCGAGCGCGCCCGGCAGTTGCTGGAGCGCACCGACCTGACGATCGACCAGGTGGCCCGGGAGTCCGGCTTCGGCACCGCGGCCTCACTGCGGCTCCAGCTGCGCGGACGCCTCGACGTCGCGCCGAGCGCCTACCGCAGGACGTTCCGGGCGGTGTCCTGAACTCGACGGCGAACCGGACGGCGAATCGGATGACGACTCGACGACGACCCGACGACGACCCGGACGATGGACCGGATGACGAGTCGGATGGCGGCCGGCCGTGCACACCCCGAGCGCGGCACGGCGGGCCGCCATCCGATCGCAACGCACGGGCCCTGAACCCGCACCGGCGCTCCGCACTCGCCGAGGAGGTCGCACCCCTGGCAGGCCGTGGTCCCCCCTGCTGACACGATCCCCCTGGACAGCAGCACCACGACGGCCGTACGGGTGTCCCCTCGGCGTCCCCTCGCGACGGAGAGCTGCACCCAAGCGTGATCAGTCGGATACGTCACGTCAATGGGTTGTCGGAAATTCGGAATGGTTGCGTCAGGTTTCGGCCGGTGATCGTTGCGGCGGTCGCGCCCCTGGTCGGCCCGCTGATCCTGGTCGACCCGGTGATCGTGGTCGGCCCGCTGATCCTGGTCGGCCCGCCGATCGCGACGCGGCGCCTACTGCGCGAGCGCCGCCCAGTCCACGCCCGCCAGCGGGTCCGCCGGCCGGGCGTCCGCGCCGATCTCGCACCACACCCGCTTGCCCGAGCCGTCCGGGTACCAGCCCCAGCGCTCGCAGAGCAGCTCGACCAGTTCCAGGCCGCGCCCGTTGGTGGCGTCGGCGTCCGGGCCCGCGTGCCGGGGGGCCGGCGCCACCTGGCTCGCGTCCGCGACCTCCACCCGCAGCGGGACGGCCGGCGCCGGGGCGCCCGCCGGGGCGGCGCAGTCCACCGGCAGGCACAGCCGCAGCACGGCCGGACAGCCGGTGTGCACCACGGCGTTGGTCACCAGCTCGGAGACCACCAGCACCACCGTCTCGGCCATCGGCGCGTCCGGGTCGACCCCGTGGTTCAACAGCCGCGAGCGCACCCACCGGCGGGCCCGGCCCACCTCGGCGGGATCCGCCTGCACCGCCAGCTGTACCTGAAGAACCTGCACCGCTCCACCACCCGCACTCGCAGTTCGGCCATCGTCCCGATCGGGCCGGTTCGGCCGGCCGGCAGGGCCGTCGCACGTCCCACCCGGTGCTGGCCGCGACACGAATACGCCTCAGGATGAGCGGGCGGACGGACCGCAGCAAGCGCTTCGGGCATATTCCAGCGATCGGGGGACAGGGCAGTGCATACTGTCCCGTTCACTCTGGCGAACCTCGCACCGGCGCTCGGCCGGACCGCGGCCGACCACGCCGGACCGGCAGTGGCGAACCTACCGCCGCACACCCCCGACACCCGGCCCGCCACTCGCGAACCACCCGTGCGACATATGTCCGACCGTTCTCGAACAGCGGCATCGGCGGACGGTCCCACGAGCCGAACGTCCCACCATGTGACGATCCGAAACTCGGCGTTCCCTTCTTCGGGGATTCCTCCCGCCGCCCGACGGCCGCAAGATACCGTTGAGTAAGCCAGCGGACCCCGGTCAGGAGGGTGGTGTGCGATGGCCGCCCCCGGCCCGATGGCCACCCCGGACCGCGGTGCCGCGACGGCCGCGGACGCCGGCCCCCGCTGGGACGAGCAGCTCCAGCGGCGCCTCGCCCGCGGCGAGGAGACCGCGCTCGGCGAACTCTACGACCTGCTCGCGCCGATGGTGCACGGGCTCGCCGGGCGGATACTGGCCGACCAGGCCGCCGCCGCCCAGCTCACCCGCGAGGTCTTCGCCCACGTGTGGGAGCACCCCGCGGCCTTCGACCCCGCCCAGGGCTCGCTGCGCTCCTGGCTCGGCGCGCTCACCCACCGCCGTGCCGTCGACCGGCTGCGCCTGCGCCGGGCCGCCGAACCGGGCGCCGGGCCCGGGTCCGCCGAGGACGAGATCCGCGAGGTCGCCACCGCCGCGCGCATGCAATACGTGGTCGACTCCCTCCCCCACAGCCTGCGTGAGACGATCGCCGTGACGTACTACGACGGCCGCACCTACCAGGAGACGGCCCGCCGGCTCGGCATCGGCGAGCAGGCCGCCAAGCAGCGGATGCGGCTCGGTCTGGAGCTGCTCGCCACCGAACTGGCCGACGAGCGCGCCCGCCAGTGCGGCCGGACCGCTCGGGACGGGGCCCGCGGCCGGACCGCACAGGACGGGAACGGGGGCACGTGACGACCACCGGGGAGCAGCACGACGCCCTGCGCTCGCTGCTCGGCGCCTGGGCCCTCGGCGCGTGCCCGCCCGCCGAGGCCGCCGAACTCGAACTCCACCTGCGTGCCTGCGCGGAGTGCGCCGAGGAGGCCGCGCGGCTGCGCGAGGCGGCCGGCTGGCTCGCCGTGGACGAGCCGCTCGACCAGCCGGGCCCGCTGCGCCAGCAGGTGCTCGACTGGTGCCTGGCCCGCCGCCCGGCCGAACTGCCCGTCCCCGCCTGGGGAGTTCCGTACGCGGCGGAGACCGCCAAGCTCGACGCGCTGCTGCGCGACCTCGGCCCGGAGGAGTGGCAGGAGGTCGCCGAACTCCCGTGGCACGGCGGCACCGAGTACCTGCGCCCGGCCGAGGTGCTGTGCCACCTGACCGCCGTCGACGGCTACGTGGCGCTCGCCCTCGGCCTGCCGGACCCGGTGCCGGCCGTCCCGGGCACCGCCGTCACGCCGGTCGAACGCCGGGTGCCGCCGCAGGAGCCGGACGCCCGGCCGCGGCCGCCGCGGGTGCCGCCGCAGGGCGGCCGGTACGCCGGGATCACCGAGCGCACCGCGCGGCTGCTCGCCGGGGCGGCCGGCGCTCCGCCGCAGTCGGTGCGGGCCCGCTGGCGGCGGCAGACCCACGACCTGGTGCGCACCGCCGCCCTCGCCCCGCAGGGCAGCACGCCGGTGGACTTCGGCTTCGCCGCCGTGCCGCTGCGCGACGCGTTCGTGGACCGCGCCTTCGAGTGCTTCGTGCACGGCGAGGACGTGGCCCGTGCGGTGGCCTACCCGTACGACCCGCCGGCGCCGCAGCACCTGCGGCAGATGGTGGAGCTGGCGGTCCGGATGGTCCCGCACGCGCTGGCCGGGCTGCGGGCCGCCCAGCCGGCCGGAGTGGCCGGAGTGGCCGGGCCGCCCGGGACCGGGCGGGGCGGGCGGCGGCTGCGGCTGGTGATCGACGGCCCGGCGGCCGGCGAGTGGCTGATCCCGCTGGACGGCCCGGACGACGGCCGCGGGGACGGCCGCGCGGAGGTCCGGCCGGGCGGCGAGCCGGTGGCGTCGATGGTGCTGGACGGGCTGGAGTTCTGCCAGCTGGCCGCCGCGCACCGCGATCCCGAGCGGGTGCCGGTCGGCGAGCACGGCGACCGCGCCGCGATCCGCGAGGTGCTGCGCGCGGTGCCGCTGCTGTCGCGGCCCTGAGCAAGCCCGAGCCCTGAGCAACCCCGAGCGGCCCGAGCGACGCCGAGCAACCCCCGGAAGCAACCCCGAGGGACCCGCCCGTCAGGCGAAGACGACCGTCCGGCTGCCGTTGAGCAGCACGCGGTGCTCACTGTGCCACTTGACCGCGCGGGCCAGCGCCTGGCACTCGACGTCCCGGCCGAGCGCGACCAGCTGGTCCGGGGTGACGTCGTGGGTGACCCGGGCCACCTCCTGCTCGATGATCGGGCCCTCGTCGAGGTCGGCGGTGACGTAGTGCGCGGTGGCGCCGATCAGCTTCACGCCGCGGGCGTGCGCCTGGTGGTAGGGCTTGGCGCCCTTGAAGCTCGGCAGGAAGGAATGGTGGATGTTGATCACCCGGCCGGACAGCGCCTTGCACAGGTCGTCCGAGAGCACCTGCATGTAGCGCGCCAGCACGACGAGTTCGACGTTCTCGCGCTCCACCAGGTCGAGCAGCTGCCGCTCGGCGTCGGCCTTGGTGTCCCGGGTGACGGGGATGTGGTGGAAGGGGATGCCGAAGCCCTCGGTGAGGTCGCGGAAGTCGGTGTGGTTGGAGACCACCGCGGCGATCTCCACCGGCAGCGCGCCGATCCGGCTGCGGAACAGCAGGTCGTTGAGGCAGTGCCCGAACTTGCTGACCATGAGGACGATCCGCATCCGCTCCTCGGTCGGGTGGATCTGCCACTCCATGCCGAACGAGGCGCCGATCGCGGCGAAGCTGGCCCGCAGCTTGTCCGCGGTGACCGGCTCGGCGGCCGAGAAGTGCACCCGCATGAAGAACAGGCCGCTCTCCCCGTCCCCGAACTGCTGGCTGTCGATGATGTTGCAGCCGGTCATGAAGAGGTAGCTGGAGACCGCGTGGACGATGCCCTGCTTGTCGGGGCAGGACAGCGTGAGGACGTACTGGGCACTGGCCGGCTGCTGTTCCACGTGGGGGTATCCCGTCCTATGGTCGTGCGGTTCGTGAATGGTCCAGCGTGTCACATCCTGGACAGCACCCGTCCCGGTGCCCGTACTGCGGGACGGCACCGCCCGTTCCGCAGCACGGGCACCGGGCCCCCGCTCAGACCGAGGTCAGGATCCGCAGCACGTCCAGCGACTTGGGCGCCGCGTCCGGGTCGTCCCCGTCGTTGACCGCCAGCAGCACGTGCGCCTCGCGCGCGGCCCGGACGGCCTCGGGCCAGCCGGGGTGGCCGACGTAGGCGGTGGCCGGGGCGTCCGCGCCGACCTCGTGCAGCAGGCTGACCACCCGCAGCACGGCGACGTCCACCAGGGCGGCCTCGGTCGCGTCGCGGAAGATCGCGCCGACGTACTTCTCGGCGGACCAGCGGTCCAGCCAGGTGTCCTCCACGAGCCGGTAGACGGCGTCGGTCACGTCCCCGTACCCCTCCCGGCCGGACAGCCAGGCCTCCTGCTGGAAGGCGGGGTCGGACAGCATGTGCAGGGCCGAGCGCAGTCGGGCTCGCCAGCGCCACCAGGGCAGGTCGTTGAGCGGCATGCCGCCCATCGTGCTGGAGCGGTGGCCCGGACGAGAAGGGTTTCGGGCGGACCGGTGCGAAGAATCTGTGCTGGCGGACATGGGGAACGATCGTACGTTCCCGTGCTGTTCGTGCTCCACTCGCGGGATCTACACGCGTTCCCCTCGGGAGTTCGGCACCCGTTTTCCGAGCGTTCACATTTCGGTCCTCTCGGCTTGTGCCGCCGGGGCTTGGCTTGCTCCGGTGCGCCGGAGGGCGCCCCAGAGAGGGAAGACCGATGACCCGCCGAAGGGACACCTTCCAGGCCCGGAACCAGATCGCGCGGCAGCGCCGGACCGCGCGCCGCCCGATCGCCGCCGCCGCGATCGCCGCGGCCCTGCTCCCCACCCTCTTCTCGGCCTCCGCGTGCGGCGGACCGGCCGATGCCACGACCGGCTCCGACCTCACCGTCATGACCTGGGCGCCGGCCGGCACCGGCTCGGCCGACCGGCCCGGCATGACGGCGCTCGCCGAGGCCATCGGACGCGACGTGAACAACAAGGGCGGCTTAAACGGACGACGGCTGCGGGTGCTCACCTGCAACGAGCACAACGACGCCGAGGGTGCCAAGGCGTGCGCGCAGCAGGCGGTGGACAACAAGGCGGTCGCCGTCATCGGCTCCTACAGCCAGTGGGGCGACGCCTTCATGCCCGTCCTGGAGCGTGCCGGGATCCCGCTGATCGGCGGCTACGGCCTCTCCCAGCCGGAGTTCAGCAGCCCGCTGTCCTACCCGGTGGACGGCGGCATGCCCGCGCTCATCGGCGGCAGCGGCCGCCAGCTGGTCGACGCCGGGTGCAGATACGTTTCCCTGGTGCGCCCGGACACCCCGGCCGGCGACAACCTGCTCGGCTACCTGGCCAACGCGCTCAAGCCCGCCGGGCTCAAGCTGCTCGACGTCAAGGCGCCCGAGAAGTCCAACGACTACACGCCGGTGGTGCGCAAGGCGATCGGCAAGGACGAGCCGGGCAACTGCGTGACCATCGCGCTCGGCGCCGAGCCGACCGGCAACCTGCTGGACGCCTACCGGCGGCTGGGCCCGAGGAACACCAGGATCGCCTCGGTGATCGGCAGCGTGCAGCAGTCGGTGGTCGACTCCACCGGCGGCGACAGCGGACCGCTGGGCGGCGCGTTCGTCACCAGCTGGTACCCGCCGGAGTCGGCCAAGGTGTGGGACGGGCTGCGTGACGTCGTGCGCGCCGACGGCCGGACCATCGACGTGTCCGACCCCGGCGTGGAGACCACCTGGGTCGCGTACGAGGTGTTCCGCGTCGTCTCCGACAAGCTGACCTCGGCCGGCAAGGCGGTCGACTCGAAGACGATCACCGCCCTGCTGGACAGCGGCGAGGGCGTCGACGTCGGCCTCACCCCGCCGCTGAGCTGGGGCACCACCAACATGCTGCCCAGCACCGAGTCGCCGCGGCTGGTGAACACCTGGGTCACCTACCAGGTGGTGAAGGGCGGCCGGATGACCCTGCAGCAGCCGGGCTTCGTCGACGTCCGCTGGGTGCTCACGGGCAGCAAGCCCCCGGCGTGACGGTGTGCGGGCCGCCCTCGTGAGGCGCGGGCGGCCCGCCCCTCCGACGCCCTCCTACAGGTCGCCGTCGCCGCGGCTCGGCAGGCCGGTCTGCGTCGCGATCGCGTTCCAGAGCGTGGATGCCTGCTTCTTGGCGTTCGTCGCCGAGCCGCTGGCCGTGACCGCGTTCTTGTAGTGCTGGTTGTCCTGCTTGCCGCACGCACCCGGGGCCTGCGAGTCCGAGGCCCAGGCCGCGTACTCGTCGTCCGCCTGCGCCGAGGCCGTCCAGGCCGCGTTGAGCTGCTCGACCAGCTGCGCACCACCGGGCAGCTTGTCGGTCTTCAGCTGGCCGAGCTTGGTCTGCAGCTCGCGCCGCTTGCCGGCCGCGGCGGTCAGCGCCTGCTGCGACTCCGGCAGCTGGTTGCACTTCTGCACGGCGCCGACCGCGTTCACGACCGCCGAGCGGCTGTCGCTCGCGGTGCCCAGCAGGTCCGACAGCGGCTGCGCCTGCGCCTTGACCTCCGGGTCGACGGCGGCCGCCGAACCGCTCGCGCCCGCCGGGCCGGTCGAGGCGCTGCCGGCCGAGGCCACCGGCGGGGTCTTCTTCTTGTCGCCGCTCGTGCTGTCGTCGCCGCCGCTCATCAGCACGGCGACGAGGATCCCGGCCGCGGCGCAGCCGGCCACCACGCCGCCGATGATCAGCTTCGAGGACGGGCGTCCGCCGCCGCGCTCCTCGCGGACCGGCACGGCGGTGGTCTGGTACTCGGCGCCGGAGTAGTCGACACCGGAGTAGCCGGGCTGGACCGGCTGCGGGTGGGCGGCCGGCGGGTAGCCCTGGTGGCCGTACGCCTGGTCCGGCTGCGGTGCGTAGCCGGGCGCCTGCTGCGGGTAGCCGGGGGCGCCCGGGTAGCCGCCGGCCTGCGGGTCCCCGGTCGGGTACGGCGGGAGGTGCTGGGTCTCCGGCGCCGGGGCGCCCTGCGGGTAGCCCTGGGCCCCGGGGGCCGGGGCGCCGCCCCACGGCGCGCCCTGGGCCGGCATGGCCTGCGTCGGCAGCGCGTGCCCGCCCTCGCCCAGGTACTCCGGCTGCCCGGACGGCTGCCCCACCGGCGGCATCTGCTGGCCGGGGGCGCCCTGCGGCTGGCCCGGCTGACCCGCCTGACCTGGCACGACGGCCTGCGGGCCGTGCTGCTGGCCGGGCTCCGGGCGGAACAGGTCGTCCAGGTTGAAGTCACCCGAGTTGGGATACGAGCGGCGCTGGCTCAACGCGATTCCTCACCTGTGCACGACCGCGCGCTGACGGCGGACCACATCTCGTCGGTTCTTGGGAGCATCACAGTTCCTTGGACGTCGCGCCCACGCTACCGGTTCGCCTCACCGGGTGACCACGTGGGCGGGACATCACGACCTGCTCCCCCGCGGGGGCCGATCCGCTCAGGCGGCCTCCGCGTCCGCCCTGGCGTGGAACTCGCGGACCACCCGCTGCTCCCGGTAGGGCTCCAGCCGGCGCCGGAACTCGTCCAGGTACTCCACGCCCCGGTTGGAGCGCAGCCCGCTCAGCAACCGGACCGCCTGCGCGCCCGTCTCGCAGGCGCGCTCCAGGTCCCGCTGCTGCAGCTGCGCCGTGGCCAGCAGGACCAGGTCCACCGCGCGGCGGCGCACCCGCGTCGGCGGATGCAGGTCGAGCGCCCGGCGGGCGTAGTGCTCGGCCTGGCCGGCCTGTTCCAGGTCCCGGTGGCAGTGGGCCAGCTCGTCGGCGAGGTAGGCGTCGTCGAAGTGGACGATCCAGTCCGGGTCGTCCTCCGGGCGGCGCTTCTCCATCATCTCCAGTGCCTTGGCCGCGACCGCCTCGCACGAGCGGGCGTCTCCGAGCAGCGCGTGGCCGCGGGCCTCGGCCGCGTAGAACATCGCCATCGCCGTCGGGGTGGCCACCGTCCGCGCGCCCTCCTGCGCGGCGCGGGCGAGTTGGGCGATCTCGCGCGGGTTGCCCAGCGTCGCCGCGAGGTGGCTCATCGAGGCCGCGAGGACGTAGCCGCCGTAGCCGCGGTCGTCCGCCGCCTGCGCGAGGCGCAGCGCCTGGATGTAGTAGCGCTGGGCGAGTCCGGGCTGTCCGGTGTCCACCGCCATGTAGCCGGCCAGCTCGGTCAACCTCGCCACCGCGGCGAAGAGTTGGCGCCCGGTCTCCTCGCGGTAGGCCCCGCCGAGCAGGCCGGAGACCACCGAGTTGAGGTAGTGGACGACGACCGGGCGCACGTGCCCGCTGCCGAAGCGGTGGTCCAGGTCCACCAGCATCGTCGTGGTCGCCTTGATCGCCGCGACGTCCGTCGGGCCGACCCGCGGACCGCCGGTGCGCGCCACCACCGGGTCCGGCGGGGTGATCAGCCAGTCCCGGCTGGGCTCCACCAGGGCGGAGGCGGCGACCGTCGCCCCGGTCAGGAAGTCCCGCCGGCCGACGTCGCTGCGCCAGAGCTCGCAGACCTGCTCCAGGGCCGCGCCCAGGGTCGGCGCGAACTGCAGCCCGATGCCGGAGCTGAGGTTCTTGCCGTCCGCCATGCCGATCTCCTCGACCGACACGCTGCGGCCGAGCTTGCGGCCCAGGGCCTCGGCGATCACCGCCGGCGCCTGCCCGCGCGGCTGTTGGCCGCGCAGCCACCGGGCGACGGAGGTCTTGTCGTAGCGCAGGTCCAGTCCGTGCTCGGCGCCGCAGAGGTTGACTCTCCGGGCCAGGCCGGCATTGGAGCAGCTGGCCTCCTGGATCAGTTGCTGCAGACGCTCGTTGGGCTGTCGTGCGACGAGTGGTCTCGCGGCCATTGGGCTTCGCCTCCCCACACCCTCCGGTCCCGGCCGGCGGGCGACGATTCTGCTGATCTGTTGCCGACTGTCCGACCGTCCAAGGAATCTGACACCAGGTTAGCGATCAGCAACGCCAGCGGGATACCCACGGTGACGAACCGCACCCCCCACGCGCCCTGGGAAATGCTCCCGTGCGCCCCCTCTGCGCCCGCCCCCGCCCGCCCCAACTCGGTTGAGTCACCGGTTCGGGTGACATTGCCATCATGCGCCCATCCGGGCACCGCGGGGCCGTAACCAGGCTCACACACGGTAGTTGAGCAGCGCGTGGAAGACATCCCCGACTCCCCCGACCAGGGCAAGAACGCCGGACTGCCCCCGCTGCTCATCGAAGCCGTCAGCTACGCCGAGAACCGCCACTGGGAGGTCGCCCCGGGCGCCTGGCTGATCGACGGCGACGGGCCCGCCCGCTGCTCCTGCGGCGACCCGCGCTGCCCGCTGCCCGGCGCCCATCCGCTGGACGCGGACTGGGCCCGCAAGGCGAGCGCCGGCCCCGGGGCGGTGCGGCGCTGGTGGACCGAACGGCCGCAGGCCTCCATCCTGCTGCCCACCGGCCGCTCCTTCGACGTCCTGGACGTCCCGGAGGTGGCCGGCTGCCTGGCGCTGGCCCGGATGGAGCGGCAGGACCTCCAGCTCGGCCCGGTCGTGGCCGTCCCCGCCTCCCCCGGCCGGATCGGGCGCCGGCTGCACTTCCTGGTGCTGCCCGGGGTCGCGGCCAAGCTCCCGGAGATGCTCCGCAAGCTCGGCTGGCCGCCCGGCCGGCTCGACCTGGTCGCCCGCGGCGAGGGGGACTGGACGGTCGCCCCGCCGTCCCGGGTCGGCAGCACCGGGTACGCCCAGTGGGCCCGTTCCCCCTCGGCGCTCAACCGCTGGCTGCCGGACGCCGCGGAGCTCATCAGCCCGCTGGCGTACGCGTGCGGCCGCGAGGCCCCCTCGGCCCGCCCGCAGAACGCCCAGCCGGCGGGGGTGCACTGAGGCCGTGGTGCGCCGGAGGGACGTCGGCCGGGCCGTTCGGCCCAGCCGGATTCACCCTCCCCCGGACAGCCGCCCTGCGCCTATCGGGTGAGGGCGTGCGCCGCGCGACACAACGCGCGCGAGTGACGGGCCTTGTCTCCCACCGGAGGCGGGGCCCGTCATACGCATGTGCGGATAAAGGCCCGGTCTACCCGCTGGTCAACCGGAGAAGCCCCTCGTACGAGTGACAGCGCTCAAGGATTGCCATGATCGGCCGAGGGGAGGAATCCGGTGCGAGGGGACGCCGGAAGGGACGCTCGGACGGGGAAGCCGGGCGGGGCGGTGCGGAGGGGAAGCGGGAGGGACCGGAGGGGACGGGAGGGAAGAGGGGGACCGGGGAGGACGAAGAGGCCCGCTGCACGGGGAGCAGCGGGCCTCTTCGTCGTGTGCGACCTCGTACGACCCGTGTGCAGCCGCGTGCCGCCGATGTGCCCTCGCGTGCGCCGTCGTGCGCCGCCGACGGCGCGGACGGCCTGGCGGCTCGGACGGCTCGGCGGCGGCTCAGGCCTGGGCGACGAACACGTGCTGGGCGATGTCCTTGCCCAGCTCCGCGGCGTTCTCGCCGGTGCCCACCAGGACTCCGCCGACGCCGGGGCTCACCATGACCGTCGAGCCCGGGCGGACGCCCGCCCGGCGCAGCCTGCGCATCAGGCCCTCGTCGGTCTGGATCGGCTCGCCGATCCGGCGGACCACCACGCTGACGCCCTCCTCGCCCGGCTTGACCGAGTCGAGCTGGACCAGCGCGGCGTCGAAGCCCTCGCCCTCGGCCTTGGCGTCGCCGAGCTCGTCGAGGCCGGGGATCGGGTTGCCGTACGGGGACTGGGTCGGGTGGCCGAGCATGGCGAGCACCTTGCGCTCGACCGTCTCGCTCATGACGTGCTCCCAGCGGCACGCCTCCTCGTGCACCTGTTCCCACTCCAGGCCGATCACGTCGACCAGCAGGCACTCGGCGATGCGGTGCTTGCGCATGACGCGCACCGCGAGCCGGCGGCCCTCCTCGGTGAGCTCCAGGTGGCGGTCCCCGGCGACCTGGAGGAGGCCGTCGCGCTCCATCCGGCCGACCGTCTGGCTGACGGTGGGGCCGCTCTGCTCCAGACGCTCGGCGATCCGGGCGCGCATCGGGACGATGCCTTCCTCCTCCAGCTCCAGGATGGTGCGAAGGTACATCTCAGTGGTGTCGATCAGCCCAGACATCGCCGCTGGCTCCGTTCTTCGGGGTCCTCACCGACAATTCTGACGTACCGGCCCGACAACCGGGCCCGCCCGGGGGCTTCCGGTACCGGTTTTCGTTCCTGTTGACAGCGGGACCGCCGAGGCACCACCGTGCTCGCCGTAGCTTTCTCCACTGGCGGCCGGGACCTTCCGGGCCGCCCCACCCGGGCCGGCTCCCTCACCGGCAGAGAGCGGAGGCACCAGATGAACGACCTGGTCGGCCGGTACTTCGACGCCGCGATCGCCCATCTCCAGCGGGTCCGCGAGGAGGAGGCCGAGCCGATCGAGGCCGCCGCCGCGCTGCTCGCCGAGGCGGTCGCGCAGGGCCGCCGGGTCTTCACCTTCGGTGCCGGGCACTCCTCGCTGCCCGCGCAGGACGTGGTCTACCGGGCGGGCGGACTGGTGCCGGTCAACCTGCTGAACGTGCCCGGGATGGCCGGGGTGACGGTGATGCCCGCGCCGCTGGCGAGCGCCCTGGAGCGGGTGTCCGGCCTGGCCACGACGAGCCTGGACCTCACCCCGGCGACGGCGGGCGACGTGCTCTTCGTGATCTCGCTGTCCGGCCGCCAGGTCATGCCGGTCGAGCTGGCCCGGTACGCGCGCGACCGCGGGCTGAAGGTGATCGGGGTCACCTCGCTCGCGTACCCGGGCGAGGTGCCCTCGGCGCACCCGTCGGGGACGTACCTGAAGGACAACTGCGACGTCGTGCTGGACAGCAAGATCGCGGTCGGCGACGGCGAGCTGACCCACCCGGGCGCCCGCACGACGTTCGGCCCGGTCTCGACGATCGTCACCAGCGCCCTGATGCAGGCCGTCGTCGCCTCCGCCGTGGGCCGCCTGGCGGAGGCGGCGCAGGCCGGCACCGCGGAGGCGCCGCCGCTGTTCCGCTCGGGCAACGTGCCGGGCGGGACGGAGTGGAACGTCCGGCAGATGAGCGACAACGCGGAACGGATCTTCTACACCTACTGAGCCGCACCCACGGCCCCCGGGCCGCTCCCGCCGGGCCCCGGGCCGCCCGCCGGACAACCACCCGGGGGTTCCCGGCCATTGCGGGCCGGACGGCCGGGCGGCAGGCGTACCGGGGAGCCCGCCGGGGCAGGGAAGGGGTGCGACCGGAGCGACGGGTGGGGGCCGAACATGGCGTCTGGTGCGGGGCGTACCGGGTGGGTGCGGGAGCGGGACCTCCTGCCCGACCTCTTCTGGGCCGCCGACTCCGCCTCGCTGCACGGGCAGCACCGCTCGGTGGTGCTCTCCGCGTGGGAGCTGGTCCTGCTCCTCGCCGCCGCCGCGACCGGCTCGGCCGACGGCGAGGCGTGGGCCTGGCCGGCCGCCGTCGCCTACCTCGGCGCAATCGGGTTCGCCGTGGTGATCGGCCGGCAGAACCCGCAGGGCCTCTGGTACGAGGGCCGGGCCGCCGCGGAGTCGGTGAAGACGCTCGCCTGGAAGTTCGCCGTGCGGGCCGACGCCTACCAGCCGCCGCCGCGCGCCCTGCCGGACGCCGAGGGCCTGTACCGCTTCCAGCTCGGCCGGGTGCTGGGCGCCTTCCGCGGCGGCCCGGCGGTCGGGTCGCCGCCGGGCGGGGAGCAGGGCGCGGAACCGGGCGGGGAACCGCTCGCCGGGCCCGCCGGGATCACCGACGCGATGCGCGACCTGCGCGCGCAGCCGCTGGCCGTCCGCCGCGAGGTGTACCTGCGCGAGCGGATCGAGGTGCAGCACGCGTGGTACCGCTCGAAGTCCCGGTACTGCGCCCGGGCGGGCTTCTGGACCGGTGTGCTCGGCGTGGTGCTGCCCGCCCTAGGGCTGGTGCTCGCGGTGCTGCGGGCGCTCGGCGCGTTCACCTACGACGCGCTGGGCACGGTCTCGGCGGTGGCCGCGTCCGTCGCCGCGTGGGCGCAGCTGCGCCAGTACCGTCCGCTGGCCGCGGCGTACGGCCTCGCGGCCGACGAGCTGGACCAGATCCGGCGCCAACTGGCGGCGCTGGAGCTGGAGTCAGCGGACGCCGAGGAGATCTGGGCCCGGCTGGCCCGGGACGCCGAGGACGCGGTGTCCCGGGAGCACACCACCTGGCAGGCCCGCCGGGAGATCCGCACCACCACCGACCGGTGACCCCCCACCGGTGACACTCAGGAGGCAGGCGCGTGGCGTTACGAATGGTCAAGGCCCCGGGCGGACGCGCACTCGCCGTGGAGTCCCTGGGCGATCCGCGCGGCCGTCCGGTGTTCCTGCTGCACGGCATGCCGGGCAGCCGGGTCGGCCCGCACCCGCGCAGCACCGTGCTGTACCGGCTGGGGGTGCGCCTGATCTCCTACGACCGGCCCGGGTACGGCGATTCGACCCGGCAGGTCGGGCGGCGGGTGAGCGCGGCGGCGGCCGACGTGCGGACCATCGCGGACGACCTCGGCCTGGAGGCCTTCGCGGTGCTGGGCCGCTCCGGCGGCGGCCCGCACGCGCTGGCCTGCGCGGCGCTGCTGCCGGAGCGGGTGAGCCGGGTGGCGGTGCTGGTGGGGCTCGCGCCGCGCAACGCGACCGGCCTGGACTGGTACGCGGGGATGACCCCGTCGAACGTCCGCGCCTACCGGGAGGCGGAGCGCGGCCACGACCGGATCGCGGACACGATGGAGTTCCGCTCCCGCCAGATCAAGGACGACCCGGTCCGGCTGCTGAAGGGCCTGCGGCCCGAACTGTCGCCCGCCGACCGGATGGTGGTGGCCGACAGCGGGCTGCGGCGGATGCTGCAGAGCAACTACCGGGAGGCGTTCCGGCACGGCGCGGACGGCTGGATCGACGACGTGCTGGCGTTCACCGCCGACTGGGGTTTCAAGTGCGAGGACATCGCGGTGCCGACCTGGCTGTGGCACGGCGCGGACGACCAGTTCTCGCCGGTCGAGCACTCCCGCTGGCTGGCCGACCACATCCCGGGCGCCGAGCTCTTCCTGGAGCCCGGCGCCGCGCACTTCGGTGCCTTCCGGGTGCTGACCACCGCCCTGGCCTGGGCCGCCGGCTAGGGCGTCAGGCCTTCACCGGCGTCAGGCCTTCACGGGCGTCAGCGGCTCGTCCCCGGCCAGCACCGCCAGGACGTTGTCGACGGCCAGCCCGCCCATCGCCTGACGGGTGGCCACGGTGGCGCTGCCGAGGTGCGGGGCCAGCACGGCGCGCTCCTGGGCGAGCAGGGCGGACGGCACCGCGGGCTCGTGCTCGAAGTTGTCGACGGCCGCGGCGAACAGCGCGCCGGACTCCAGGGCGGCCGCGAGCGCCGCCTCGTCGACCACGCCCGCCGTCATGCTCACCACGACGGCCCCGCGCGGCAGTCGCGCCAGCCGCCGGGCGTCCAGCAGGTGCCGGGTGGCCGCACCGAGCGGGCAGGTGACGACCAGCACCGTGGACGTCGCGAGCAGCTCGTCCAGCGGCTTCCACTGCGCGCCCTCGGCCCGCTCCGGCGGCAGTTCGCTCCGGTTGTGGTAGCTCACGGGCATGTCGAAGCCGCGCGCCCGCCGGGCGACGGCCTGCCCGATCCGGCCCATGCCGAGGATGCCGAGCGGGGTGCCGGACAGCTCCATGCCGAGCAGGAAGTTCGGCGCCCACACCCATGGCTGCCCGGAGCGCAGCAGCCGTTCGCCCTCGCCGAGCCGGCGGGTGGCGGCGAGCAGCAGCGCCCAGGCCATGTCGGCGGTGGCGGTGGTGAGCACGCCGGGGGTGTTGGTGACGAGCACCCCCCGTTCGGCACAGGCCGCCACGTCGACGTTGTGGTAGCCGACGGCGTGGTTGGCGACGATCCGCAGCCGCGGCCCGGCGGCGTCGAGGAACTCGGCGTCCACCCGGTCGTCCAGGGTGGTGAGGACGGCCCGGCGGCCGGGCAGGGCGGCCAGCAGCTCCGGCCGGGGCATCGAGCGGTCGGAGTCGTGGCAGGTGGCGGCGTGGTGCGCGGTGAGCCGTTCGATCACCCCGGGCGCGAGGCGGCGGGTGACCAGGACCGGGGGCGGGGTAGTCATGGCTCCGGAGCGTACCCCGCCCCCCTGAACGTCCCTGCGAACGTTCCTCGACGCGTCACACCGGCTGCGGTTCCAGGTCCCGGTTGATCCGCTTCCAGCCGCGTGCCGACACCGTGTTGGGGTGCTCCTCGCCGAACTGCCGGATCAGCTCGGCGATCGAGCGGGCCCGCAGTTCCGCCGCCTGGCCGTGCCGCGCGGCCGCCCGCAGGGTGATCGCCAGGTTGGCCTCGCAGGCGACGGCGTCCGGGTGTCGGGGGGTGTAGCGGGCGCACAGGCCCTCGTAGGCGGCGCGGCCCAGTTCCTCGGCGCGCTGGGTCTGCCCGTCGTCGCCGTACGCGTTGGCCAGGTTGATCATCGCGTTGAGGGTGTAGGGGTGGTCCGGCCCGACGGAGCGGGTGAGCCCGTCGACGGTGGCCCGGCCGCGCTCGATGGCGCCCGGGACGTCGCCGCTGCCGCGCAGGTAGATGCCGAGGTTGTTGGCGCAGGCCAGGGTGAACGGGTGCTCGTCGCCGAACAGCCGCCGGTGGCCCTCGAACACGGTCGCGCACAGGTCCCGCGCGGTCTCCTTGTCGCCGGAGGCGCTGTGGTCGGCGGCCAGGTTGAGCGCGCAGGCGAGCGCGTCGGGGGCGTCGGCGCCGTAGCGCTCCAGGTAGCGCTCGTAGGTCTCCTTGGTGATCCGGCGGGCCTCGGCGAGCTGGCCGATCCGGCGCAGCGAGACGGCCAGCGACTTGGCGTTGCGCAGGTTCTCCGGCAGGTCGGGGTCGAGGACGTCGCCGAGGTCGGCGGTGACCTCCTGGAGGAGTTCCACCGAGCCCTGGTAGTCGCCGAGTTCGCGCAGGTCGCGGGCGAGGTTGGACTTGGTGGAGAGGGTGTAGGGGTGCTTGGGGCCGAGGACGGCGGTGCGCCGGTCGAGGGTCTCCTGGTCGAGTTCGCGGGCGAGTTCGCTCTCGCCGACGAGCCGGTAGTCGATCGCCAGGTTGTTGGCCATGGCGAGGGTGCGCGGGTGGTCGTCGCCGAACAGCTCGCGGAACTGGGAGAGGATCTCGCGGTCGAGTTCGAGGGCGGCCTGGAACCGGCCGAGGGCCCGGCGGTCGGCGCCGAGCGAGCCGGCCGTCATCAGGGTGTAGGCGTGGTGCTCGCCGAGCAGGCCGCGCTGGCGCTCCAGGGTGTCCTCGTCCAGGGCCAGGGCCTCGGCGTAGTTGCCCTGGGAGCGCAGGACGTTGGCGAGCTGGAAGCGCAGGAGGAGGGTCTGCCGGTCGCCCTCGCCGAGCTTGCGGGTCCACTCGGTGTCCAGGGCGTGGCCGAGGTCGCGGGCGCGGTCGAGCTCGCCGCGCTTCCACAGGTAGCGGACGCGGTCGATGAGCAGCTGGCGGGTGTCGGCCTCGTCGCAGTTGTGCGCCTTGGAGGGCGACAGGTGCGGCCAGATCTCGTCGAAGGCGGGCCAGTTGGCGGGGTCGTCGGTGTCGCCGAGGACGGGCCGGGCGCCGGTGAGGATGCGGTGCACCTCGTGGACGGCGACCTCCTGCTCCTCTTCGGTCATCTCGGCCCGGATCACGGCCTGGACGAGCCGGTGCACCTGGAAGCTGTTGCTGCCGGCGTCGACCTTGGCGAGCGCGTAGCGGCCGATGGCCTGGATGACCTTGCCCAGCATGAACTTGTCGCTGAGGTCGGCGTCGTACTTCACCAGCGCCCGGATCATCTGGTCGCTGTAGAAGAGGTTCATCGAGATCGGCTCGGGCGCGAAGAACGCGCACAGCTGGAGCAGCCGCACGGCGGCCGGGGACTGCTGGCGCAGCCGGCCGATGGAGACGTTCCAGGTGGCGCCGACCGGGGTCGGGTAGTCGGCGGGCCGGGCGACGGCCAGCGCGCGGGCGGCCTCGGCGTGCAGCTGGGTGACGTACGTCTCGACCGGGGTGCCGGTGGTGTCCAGCCACGCGGCGGCGACCTCGACGGCGAGCGGCAGGTCGCCGACGGCCTCGGCGACCCGGTCGGCGTCCGCCCGGGACAGGCCGCGGGCGCGCCGGCACAGGTGCTCGACGCTCTCGCCGCGGGTGAAGACGTCGACCTCCAGGGCCTCGGCGTGCCCGGTCCAGGCCTGGTTGCGGGAGGTCACCAGGATGTGGCCGGAGCCGCCGGGGAAGAAGCGGCGGATCTCGGACGGCTCGTCGGCGTTGTCGAAGATCAGCAGCCAGCGCGCGGTGGGCCGGCCCAGGCGCAGTGCCTCCCGGGCGGCCTCGGCGGCCTCGGTGACGGAGTCGCCGACGCGCAGGCCCAGGCGCCGGGCCAGTTCGGCGAGGGCGGGGGCGACGAGCTCGGTCTGCTCGGCGTCGATCCACCACACCAGGTCGTAGTCGGACATGAACCGGTGCGCGTACTCCAGGGCGACCTGGGTCTTGCCGACGCCGCCGAGCCCGTACAGCGTCTGCGGGGTGGGCAGGACGGCCGCCATGCCGCCGCGCAGCTGGTTGCGTAGCTGCTCCAGGACGGCGGCGCGGCCGGTGAAGGACGGGTTGCGCGGCGGGACGTCCCACACGGCGGGCTTGCTGCCGGGGAAGCGCGGCCCGCCGCCGTTGCCCTCCGGCAGGGCGGCCTCGCCGCGGCCGAGCGCGCGCAGCAGCGTCTGGACGGACTGCGCCTCGTCGCGGCCCACCAGGTCGACCGGGTTGCGGTTGCTGAACGGCGCGGTGAGCCGCACGTCGCCGACCCGGACGGGCACGAGCTGGCGGCGCGTCCCGGACGGGTCGGAGCTGACCACGGACTCCCACAGGGCCCGGGCCTGCGGGGAGCGCTGGTAGGCGGGCGAGAGCACGGCGACCGTCCGGTAGGCGGCGTCGATGCCGCGCTCGGTCTCCTCGCGCGGGTCGGTGCCGGCGCTGAGGTCCCGCGGCAGCACCCGGAAGCCGGCCCGGGTGAGGACGGACTCGATCCAGTCCGCCCACATCCGGTCCTCGGGCACGTACGACAGGTAGAGGTCGGCGGGCACGGAGGGGCGGCGGCGGGTGAACGCGTCGACGTAGCGCAGCCGCACCTCCTCGTCCACCGCCGGCAGGTTGGTGACCCGGCCCTCGGTGATGACGGAGGTCAGCCGCTCGCACGCGGCGAGCATCGAGGTGGGCGTGCCGGGCTGGTCGCCGAAGGTCGCGAGGATCTCCTCGTAGGCGTAGAACGGCCGGTACGGGATCTCCACCGAGCCCCAGTACTGGGCGAGTTCCTCGCCGCCCAGGCCGGCCGGCAGCCCGTCGAAGCGCACCCGGGCGAGGGCGCGGCCGGCGTCCGCCTTCTCCTTCTCGCCCTCGTCGATGCGCATCGGGACGGGCAGGATGCGGATGCCGCGCTCGCGGTAGCGGTCGTGGATGTGCTGGGCGATCCGGGAGGCGCCGTCGATCGACTGGTCGCTGAGGGTGAAGCAGACGACGAGGTCGTCGGGCATCTGCACGGTGCAGATCTCGGCGATGTCGGACAGGCCGGTGCGGGAGTCGATCAGAACGTAGTCGTAGCGCTTGGCCATGTCGGCCTTGAGGGCGTCGAAGAACTGCCCGCCGTCGAACCGGTCGTAGAAGATGTCCCAGTCCAGGTGGGTGACGGCCTCCGAGTAGTCCCGGTTGAACTGGCCGGCGGAGAGGAAGTCGAGGCTGCCGCCGCGCGGGAACAGCGGCCAGGACAGCGACAGGGCGTGCGGGTGGACGCGGGCGAAGTCGAGGTGCCAGCCCTCGGCGTGCTCGACCGGGCGCAGCGCCTCCTCCCGGTACTCGGCGATCAGGTCCATCATGCCGGTGGTGCCGGCGAGGGAGGCCGGGTCGAGGAAGGGGTGGAAGAACTTGGCCAGGCCGGGCGCCTCCAGGTCCCAGTCGACGGTGAGCACGCGGTAGCCGTTGGCCGCCAGGATCCAGGCCGTGTTGGCGAGCGCCATGGTACGGCCGGTGCCGCCCTTGTACGAGTAGAACGTGATGATCCGCCCGCCGCGGTCCTGTTCCTGCGCCCGGCCGCGGGCCTCGCGCTGCGCGGCCAGGTCGGCGGCGGTGAGCCCCCCGAGGCGGAGGTTCCTGGTGGTGTTGTCACTCATCTGGGTCCTCCCACGGGCGCCGTCCCGTAGCCGGGGTCGTCGTCGGTGTCGTCGCGGTCTGGGTGGTCGTCGCGGTCGGTGGGGCCAGGTCCGAAGGGGTCGGGTTCGCGCCGGAACGCGTCCCGCAGGTTGGGCCGCGGCGCCGGGGGGTCGTCCGGCTCGGCCCGGGTGCGGCTCTCGAAGGCGTACTTGGCCTTCATCGCGGCCCGGGGCAGCGCGTCGTCGAAGTCGTCGAGGCTGGTGAGCCCGGCGGTGCCGGTCGCGCCGAGGAAGCTCGGGCGGCTGGCCCGGCGGGTGATCCGCAGCGTGCGGTCGCTCAGTTCGCCGAGCTCGCCCTCGCGTTCCTGGCACTCCGGGTCGTCCATGTTCCACGGTTCCAGGACGCCCACCCAGGTGGCGTCCGAGCGGTCGAAGCGCCGGACCAGCTCGCGGCGGCGCTCGTCGCACAGCGCCCAGCGGTCCAGCAGGAGCAGGCCGGGCGCGGCGGCCTCGCCGCCGATGATCGCCTCGGCCTCGTCGTCGAACTCGTGCACGGTCGGCTGGAAGCCCAACTGCCGCGCGAGGCGCACCGCGTGCTGGGCGATCGGGGAGCCGGAGGGGCGGTAGGGGTGCCAGTCGGTGCGCTTGGCGCCGTAGTAGTCGGGGCTGCGGTCCTCGGGCAACTCGCCCTGGTGGTAGGAGAGGACGGAGATCCGGAGCTGCTTGGTGGGCGCGGTGACGTTGAACGCGCTGGGCAGGGCGTTGAAGTCCAGCCGCCGCCCGACCGGGATCACCGTCTCCTCGGCGACCTGCACGATCCGCGCGGCCAGCCGGTGCACGGCCAGCTCGTAGGCGGCGCGGAAGTAGGTGAGCTTCATCAGCGCGTACAGGCCCTCGGTGGCGTAGTCCGGCCCGAAGCTCGTGTGGTTGAACTGGAGGTCGCCGGCCACCCTGGGCAGTTTGTAGCGGCTCATCGGCGCCCATAAGACCGGCACGATCCCGCTGGTGCGCTCGGAATCGAGGTTCGCCGGATAGACCGGCCGCCGGGTGAAGGCGTGCCATTCCTGGCCGCACGGAACGCTGTTGAAGTACCGCGGCGAGTACAGCGGCACGAACACCCGGCAGTTGGCCAGTTCCTCCGACAGCCGCTCCGCCCACAACTCGCCCTGGTGCATGGACTCGTCCATGAACCCCACCGGCACCCCGGCGGGCACGGTGGTCAGTTGGAGCACCGCCTCGCACAGGTCCCGGTACAGCTGGCGCACCCAGTGGTTCGGATCCCCGGCACCGCGCGCGCCCGACCTCGGGGTGTGGGCGTAGGAGAGGAAGAAGTACGGCCTGGCGTCGTCCTCGTCCCAGCCCCGGTCGTTCACACGCGCCTCCCCCGGGCCCGCCGGCAACCTGTTCCCCGCAGCCCCCGTGCGCGGGGCTTCAGTGTAGGAACGACTGGCACCCCAATGGAATAGCACAACGACTCGCACGAATTGACATGACCGAAACGACGTGCTGGTCAGCTCTGCTTGAGGGAGTCCAGATCGATGATCCGATCAGCGGGCGGGAGGCTGACGGTGACGGGGGCGTCGTAGTCCGAGAAGTCCATCGTGGTGCCGTCCGAACTCCCGCCCACGTGCGGCGACTCGACCCGGAGGGGCCGCGTGGGCCCGTCCGTGGCGACGTACCCCTCGAACGATCCGTCCTTGGACGAGGTCGCGAGGATCCCGGCGGCCTTCCGCCCGTCCACGGTCGCGGTCCCCTCGGACGCGACGTCCTTGTACCAGTCGCCGTCCCCGAAGACGGGCGTGCTCTTGAGGTCGCAGAACGTGGTGACGGTCTGCAGGTCGTCCCCGTCCTTGATCCGCAGCCAGTGGTCCTTTCCGGCCGCCACCGCCTTGTCCCCGCCGAGCCTGGCCAGCAGCCGCTCGTCCTCCTTGAACAGCGTCTGCCCGCCGCTGCGCAGCAGCTCGGCCTTCCCCTGGTCCCCGAAGTCGAACGACCCCGTGCAGTCCCCGCCGGCCGCGGCCGACACGGCGAAGGTCATCTTCTGCCCCGAGTCGCTCTCGCTCCCGGTGATCTTCACCGACGCGGCCTGGGCGAACTGCTTGTGCCCCTGCTCCAGCACCGTCCCGGCACTCATGGCCGGTTCGTCACCGCTCCCGCACCCGGCAAGCCCGGCCAGGGCCAGCACGACCCCGCCGACCACAGCAGCCTGCTTGACACCCACGTCGAACCCTTCGCACAACGAACACCTGCGCGGATCCTACGTGCGGGCCCGCCCGGAACGGCGGGCGAGCCCGTGTGCCGTTGGCGACAGTCGGACGGCTCAGGACCGGGATCGGCGCAGGACGTGTTCGGCCAGGTCGACGGCCTCCCGGAGGGAGATCAGGCGGCAGTGGGCAGTGCCGATACGGCGGGTGGTGAGGGTGGTGGAGGCGGCGAGGACCCGGGCTCCCAGGTCGGCGAAGTGGAGGTCGTCGAGGTCCGGGGCCTTGAAGGTGGTCCAGCCGTCCGGGCCGACGCAGCGGTACTCGCGCTGGGGGACGTCGGGCATCCGCAGGTCGGCGAGGTGGAAGCCGGTGAAGCGGGCGATCGGGACGCCGATCATCAGGACCTGGGCGTCGAGGTCGTAGAGGCGGCCCAGCGGGGACTCTGGGCCGAGGTGGGAGGTGAGCGGGTGGTGCGCGGTGATCGCCCGGGCGTGCTTGCCGACGGCCGCCCAGGACGTCTGGGGGTGGTCGCTGCGCCGGGCACGCCGATGCGTGCGGATCGTCTCCGAGAGCGTCCCCATGGTCGGCGAGCACGGCGTACTGGCCGGATCGAACGGCAGCATCCGGTCGAGGTGCTCGGCCCGGCGCTCCGGAGAGAGCCCGGCGGTCTCGGCCCGGTGGATCCGGGAGGTGGCCGAGTTCTCCGGGGTCGCCGTGTAGGCGACGAGGGTGCCTTCCCCCTCCTCGTCCCGCAGGGCTTCGAGCAGGGCCTCGACCACCGTCGTCGCGCCGCCGGGCACCGGGCCGAGCGCACGCAGGGACGCCTGGACGTGGAGCACCGCACCCGCGCGGACTCCGATTTCGGTGAATTCACGGGCGAGCAGGGCGAGTGGTGCGGCGGCGACGCTGCCGGCGCGGGATTCGGTGAGGATGACGGTACCCCGGGATCATGGGCCCCGGGTGAGGGAGCCCCGGGGCGGGTGGATGGTGGTCAGACCGCGGCGTGTTCCCGCCGGGCCCGATCGGCCGCCCGTTCGGCCGCCGCGGGCAGCGGTACGGCCAGCCAGGGGGCCACGGTGGCACGCATGCCGTCGGCGAAGCGCAATCCGAGCGCGGTCAGCGCGCCCGAACCGGCCAGCCGCTCGACGGCTTCCGCGGTGTACCGCCGCCACAGCGCGAACTCGCGCCGGGCCCGGTCCGCGGCCTCGCCCGGCAGCCCGTCGTAGGCGAGCGTGCGGGTGCCCCAGTACTCCGTGACCGCCAGGTGGGCGTACGTTCCCTGGAGCAGGCCCTCCAGCGGCCGGGGGTCGGGCCGCCAGGGCGCGAAGTACAGCGTGTCGTCGCCTCGGTCGTACAGGTCCGTGAGGTCGAGCACCGCGCCCAACTTCACGTGCTGGAACTCGTGGGCCAGCAGGAGGGCGAGCGTCGGCGCCGTCGCCGGGCGGGCGATGCCCACCGCGCCGAAGGCCTGCCGGGCCGCCGAGCTGACATCCCGGCCCGCGGGGCCCGGCCGCAACGGGGTCACCGTCGTGAGGCCGGCCCGGATGCCCTCCGCGTACCCGGGCAGGTCCCGCCCGAGCAGTTCCCAGGACTCGCGCAACGCACCCGTCCAGTCGAGGAGTTCGCCGCCCGACAGACGGGCCGACACCGCGTGGGCGTGGCTGTCGCGCAGCGGGTCGACGTCCTCCAGCGCGACCGTCCACCCGCCCGCCAGCCGGACCCGCCGCAGCGGCTCGTCCAGCAGGGTGCGGACGGTCCCATCGGAGGAGCGGACGGAGAGGCCGTCCGCCGTGCCCGTCACGACGGCCTCCCCGTCCGGGAGGGCGAGGCGCCCGAGCGTCGGCAGGTGCAGCCACCCGCCGCGCACCGGCACGGCCACCGCGTCGCCCCGGGCGGCCCGCACCGCGGCGGCCGCGGCGAGCGCGGCCAGCGGCCCGAGCCCGGTGCCGAGGTCCCCGGCGAGCCGCCGGGCGGCCCAGGCGCGCGCGTACGGGTGGGCGAGGACGGCGTCGACGGCGGCGGGGGCGGCGACGTCCAGCGCGGCCAGCAGTGACCACGCCTCGGCCCGCCCCTGTCCGGAGGCGTCCCAGGCGGCGGCCAGCATCGCCCGGGTGAGGGCGAGTTGGGAGCGGCCGAGGGCGTGGACGGTGTCCGCGCTCCCGTAGCCCCGGGCGAGTTCGTCGAGCTGGTGGTCGGCGAGCGCGGCCGGCACGACCGGGGCGGCGTTCTGGGCAGGGACGGCCACCGAACCGCCGTACGCCGCCACGCCGTTGATGAGCGCCATGAGGTCCCCGCAGTAGACGGAGGGGTTGTCGAAGCCGCCTCCCCCATCGTCGCTCCGATAGCGGTGGGCGTACAGACCGCCTCCGCAGCTCCGGACGACGGGGCAGGTGCGGCAGGTGCCGCAGAGGCCGGCGAGACCGGACTGGCGGGCGGCGACGCCGGGGTGCCCGGCGAGGTCGTCGAGGGTGTGCTCGAAGACGTTCAGCCCGGTGGCGGGGGCGCCGTCGTACGCGGTCTTCAGGCTGTCGGCCTGCTCGAAGGTACCGTCCGTCTCCAGCACCGCGAGGTCGGAGGGCTCCAGGCCGAGCGACTCGGTGAGGCTGGAGAAGCCGCGCCGCGTCCGGTGGACGGACTCGAAGGTCCGCACGGCGAACGGCCGCCGGTCCGCCTCCCACAGCTCGTGGACGGCGAGCAGCCAGTCGGCGTACGGGGTCGGCCCGAGCGTGGAGGGACGTTTCGGCGGGTCGTCCCAGGTGGCGTGCGGGAGCAGGAAGTCGACGGCGGGTGGCTGGAGTTCGACCAGGGCCCGGTAGACCGCGACCGGATCGTTCTCGACGTCGATCGTGCACAGCAGTCCGGCGAACAGGTGCCGGTACGCGGGCTCGCGCAGCAGCGCGACGGCCCGCAGGACCTGCGGGTGGCTGCTGCGCCCGTCGGCGAAGCGCCGGTGACGGTCGTTGGCCGCGCGGTCCCCGTCGAGCGAGATGCCGACGCGGACGCCCAGTTCGGCGAACAGCTCGCAGAAGGCGCGGCTCAGCAGCACGCCGTTGGTGTGGATGCGCAGGTCGAGGGCGCAGCCGGGCGGGAGCGCCGCCCGGAGCTCCTCGGCGGCGCGGCGCAGCCGGTCCGGGCCGGCGAGCAGGGGTTCTCCCCCGTGCAGGACGACCCGGACGGCGGGCAGCCGGTGGGCGGCCGCGTGCTCGCCGATGCGTTCGGCGGCCTTGGCCAGGATCTCGTCACCGACGGTTTTCGGCCGGGTGCGCCAGCTGCTGTCGGCGTGCTCGTAGACGTAGCAGTGGTCGCAGGCGAGATCGCACCGGCTGTGCATCTTGACCACGAATTGCGTCAGGGGAATTCGCGTCGTCATGGTCTGACTCGAAGGGTCGGTCTCGGCCCGCCGGTCAGATCGAGGAGTTGAAGGCCGCGACCGGCACGAGGCCGGATTCCGCGCCGGGGAGTGCGCGCCGCAGGCTCTCGGCGAGCTCTTCCGCGCCCAGCGCGGCCAGATCGGCGAGGGAGGGGCGCTCCGGCGTCTCCTGAGGGTCAGTCAGGTTGCCGGCCGGCCTGATGCTGGTTACCGGTGTCATATTCGTTTCCTTAGGCGCGGTTACGACCTGCCGAGGGTGGGTAAGCCACCCGGTTGCGACCAATGTAGTGCCCGCGAGGCACCAGCGCGGCACCTTGCGGTTTCGCGTTGGTGTCCGCAACGGCCCGACACCGTGCGGTGGCGCGTGGGACGCCGAGAATTCACCCGTTCGGCGGTCGCGCACTTCGCCGTGGCGCGCGCCGAAGCGGGATTCTTCGAGCCGCCGTTCGAATCGACCGGTCATCCCCCACCCGGTTCGCGGACGGACCGCACCACTTCCGCCGTGAACTCCAGACCGTAGTCGGTGAGTTCGCCGCTCGCCAAAAGTGTCTCACCCGCCGAGAGCGTGTGCGCCCGCCAGCGCTCGCCCTCCCGCTCCGCACGCTCCCGGCCGGCCCCCGAGGCGGCCTCGGTCCGCCAGAAGTCGGCCACCCCCAGGTGCGCGTACGTCCCCTGCAGCAGCGCGCCGACCGGGCGCAGGTCGGGCCGCCAGGGAGCGTGGTAGACGGCGGCGCCGTTGGGCCGGTGGAGCGGCACGAGGTCGAGCAGCGCGCCGAGTTGGACGTGCAGGAACTCGTGCACCAGGGCCAGCGCCAGCAGCACCGGATCGTCCGGCAGCGAAGCCGCCACCGCGCCGTACGCGCGCCGGGCGGCCGCGCTCACCGCCTCCCCGCCGGGAGCCGGCCGGAGCGGGACGATCGTGGTGACACAAGCGGCAACAGCCTCCGCGTGCCACCGGTGCCGCTGCACCAGAATCCCCCACGCATCCGCCAACCGCACCTCCCACACGGCCAGTTCGGAAGGCGTCAGGGGCCCGGCCGGCGGCCGCCCGTAGTCCACCCGGTGCGGCCCGACGTGGTCGATCACCGGAGCCCAGCGCAGCCCGTCGCACTCCAGAGCCAGCGGACGCCCGGCACCGAGCCGCACGAACTCACCCAGCCCACCCAACTGCACATCCTCACCGGCCGCCAGGCCGCGCAGGCAGTCGGCCGCCCAGGCGTCCAACTCCGGTCGCAGCAGCACCTCTTCCCACCGCACCCGGTCCGCCCGCTGCAGCGCGCGCACCTCGGCGTACGCCGCGTGGTACCCGTCGTCCTCCGGAGCCGCCCGGCGCAGCGCCACCAGCAGCAGAGCCCGCTTGCTCAACTGCCCCGCACGCAGGAGCCGAACAGCCCCCGCCCCTCCCCGCCCACCCGCGATCGCCCGAAACGTGGCCCGGTCCACCCCGTGCCGGGGCAACCCGTCCGCCCCCCGCGCGCCCGGCACCCCGACCGCCACAGCCTCACCCGTACCCGTCACCGCAACGTCCTCCCAGTCCGATACCACCCGGCGGCAGTCTCACCCCCTGGCAGACGGGAAACGCCGCCAACAGCCGCACATAACCCAAACGGCCGAAGCACCCCCCCCCACCCCAACTGACCCACCCCCCTCAACCACCTCCACCCGCCGCACCAACGCACCCACCCCAACCACCCACCTTCCCCCTCCCCCCACAGGCGAGAGGGAGCGCTGCGGGAGGGGGTGGCGGAGGGGGTGGCCGCGGAGAGGGGCGTGACGGGTGATTTTCAGAC
>NZ_JBHWGD010000062.1:0-52529 GCF_042733235.1 Kitasatospora sp. NPDC059722 | reverse complement strand
ACGACGTCGCCGAATCCGCCGCCATGTCCGTCGTCAACTTCGCCGCCGTCATCGTCATGGTGCTGCTCTTCCTCAAGGTCAGCCGCTGGAACGAGGAGCAGGGCCAGTGAAACGCTTCGACCCCCGTACCCTGCTGCTGGCCGCCTCCGCCTGGGCGCTGGCAGCGCTGTTCCTGCTGCCGTACCTGGAGATGCTCGTCACGGCGGGCCGCCCGGCCGGCGAGCTGCGCGACAACGGCTACCTGCCGGGCCGCTTCGACTGGTCGTCGTTCACCGCGGTGTGGCGGGACACGACACTCGGCCAGAACCTCCAGGTGACCCTGGTGGTCGCGGGCGGCTCGACGCTGCTGGTGCTGCTGGTCGCACTGCCCGCCGCGTACTACACGGCGCGGGTCCGCTTCCGGGGGCGCCGGGCGTTCCTGCTGCTGGTGCTCGTCACGCAGATGTTCCAGCCGACGGCGCTCCAGGTGGGCCTCTACCGCGAGTTCTACGCGCTCGACCTGCTGGACACGGTCCTCGTGCTGGTGCTCGCCAACGCCGCGTTCAACCTGGCGTTCGCGATCTGGATCCTCAGCGCCTACATCGCCTCCATCCCGGTGGAGCTGGAGGAGGCGGCCCGGATCGACGGCACCGGGCGGCTGGGCGCGCTGTGGCGCGTCACGCTGCCGCTGGCGCTGCCGGGGGTGGTGACAGCGGTGATCTTCACGTTCATCGCGGCCTGGAACGAGTTCATCATGGGCCTGACCCTGACGACCTCCCCGGACCGGCAGCCGCTGACCGTCGGGATCAACAACATGATCGGCGCCTACAGCGTGCAGTGGAACCAGGTGTTCGCCGCGTCGCTCGTCGCGATCGTGCCCGTCGTCGTCCTGTTCGCGGTGATCGAACGGCACGTCGTCTCGGGCCTGACCGCCGGCTCGGTCAAGTAACCGCCCCGGCAGCGGCGTTCACACCCGCTGGACGCGCACCCCGCAGTCCGCGATGGCCTTCTCCTGGGCGTCCGTCATGCCGGTGTCCGTCACGATGTCGTGCACCTCGGCGAGCGGGCAGATCGACGCGAAGGTGACCCGGCCGACCTTGGTGCTGTCCGCCAGGACCACCGAACGCGCGCTGCCGCGCAGGAACGCGCGGTCGGTCTGGGCCTCCATCTCGTCGTGCGTCGTGCAGCCCTCGTGCGGGGTGAGGCCGTCGACGCCGACGAACGAGACGTCGAAGTGGTAGTGGGAGAGCATCCGTTCGGCCGCCGGGCCGATCAGCTCGTAGCTCGCCGAGCGGGCGATGCCGCCGATCACCACCAGGCGGATCTCGGGGCGGACGATGAGCTCGGCCGCGACGTTGACGGCGTTGGTCACGACGGTGACGCCGCCGCGCTCGGCCAGCACCCGGGCGAGCTCGCTCGTCGTCGTGCCGCCGGTGAGGCCCACGACCGCGCCCTCGGGCACGAGTTCGGCCGCGGCGCGGGCGATCCGGCGCTTCTCCTCCTGCTGCTTCTCGCTGCGGTGCCGCAGCGGCAGTTCGAGGTTGACCGCCCCGGTGACGGCCCCGCCGCGGGTGCGGTGCAGCAGACCCTGGTCGTGTAGCTCCTGGAGGTCCCGGCGGACCGTGGCCCCCGACACCCCGAGCAGCCCGGCGAGCGCGTGCACGTCCGCGCTTCCCGCCTCCGAGATGTGGGACAGGATCCGTGCGGCGCGATCAGCTTTGAGCATGACCGGAGTGTAGCCCCGGGGCACGACACCTGCGCAGCCCTGGGCGATTCCCGAACGACCGGCCGGACAGCCCGGGATCGCGACCTGCGCGAAGCTGCGCAATTTGCCATGGACTGATCAATATCGAACACGGCGGGACGTCCGTCCATTACCTGCGGAGCGCCAGCCACCCGGCCGTCACACTGACCGCGGGTCCGAGCAGCAGGACCAGCCGGCGCGGGCGGGACTGGAGGGTCAGGCGGAAGCCTCCTACCCGGAACTCCAGGAACGGGCGCGGGGAACGTCGCTTTCGGCGCACTCGAATCTCCGTAGACGGTACCAACGGGGGACGGTCCCATCACAATGGCCAGCACGGTGGTTGCGTCAGGTCGCAACGGCATCGTGCGTCGGCCCGACGCAAGATGCCGGCCGCACAACATGGAGGAGGCACGGCGTGACGCGGGAGCAGATGCCCGCACCACGGGGGTTGTCCCCGCTGGACGAACGGCTGTCGGAGCCGGAGCGGCGCTGTGCGCAGCGTCTGCGGGAGTTGCGGGGACGCATCGGGCTCTCGTCGGAGGAACTGGCCGGGCGGCTGAGCGGCGACGGACTGCGGGTCGACCGGACCCGCCTGTCGAAGTTCTTCAACGGCCGTGAGGTGCCCCGCCGGGAGCTCGCCGCGCGGCTCCACGAGCTGATCGCCGAGCAGGAGGGCACCTGCGTGTCCCCCGAGGAGGTCGCGGCGACCCGAGCGTTGATGTACGCGGCGGCCCGCGCGCGAAGCCCGCTCCAGGCCCGCGAGTTCGAGCTCGCCGACGCGCGTGAGGACCTCGATCTGCACCGCGCCCAGGCGCTCCGGGAGATGGACGGCCTCCAGCAGGAGCTCCGGGACGAGCGCGAGCTCCGGCGGAACGCGGAGGAGGCCCTGGAACACCTGACCTCCCGGAGCCGGGAGGAAGTCCGCGGGTTGACCGAGCAGCGGGACGCCGCTCTCGACCGCATCGCGCAGCTGGAGGACCAGATCCGCCAGGCCGGAGCCGTCCTGCGCCTGCGCGAGGTGTACGCCCGGACCCTCGACGAGCTCACGCGCGCGACGAACGCCGAGCTCGAACTGCGGGAGAGGGGCGGCACGGGCGATCTGACGGGCATGTGCGAGGCGGTCTCCTACCTGCGGGACGCCGACCAGGACGAGGCCGCGGACAACCTCATCGAGCAGGTCGCGCTCGGCCACCCGGTCCGCGACGTCATGGCCCTCGCCCGGGAGTTCAGGGACCGGCGCCGCCTGCACGACGGGATCACGGTCGAGTACGCCCTCGCCTGCGTGCGCCGGCCGATCGACCTCTTCCGCTGGATCGCCGACCAGGACGAGCCGAGCGGGGAGCGGTCGGGCCTCCTGACCGCCATGGCCAGCTCCGCGCCCGTCGGGCACCTCGTCCGGTTCCACAAGGCTTGCGAGGAGCACGGGAACGCGGGTCTGGGCATCGATCTGCTCCGGGCGATGGCCAGGAATCAACGGACGGTCCCGGAGGACGACGACGGCGACGACGACTTCTGGACGACGGACCTCCGGAACCGCCTCGCGGGCTACCTGCAGGCGGCCGCCGAGGCGGAGCACGCGGCTACCGAGGCGGAACAGCCTGCGACCGGGGCGGAGCAGCCGGCGGCGGGGCCGGAGCAGGCGTCGACCGGGGCGGAGCAGCCGGCCGCCGTGCCGGCCGTGCCGGACGGGCCGATGAGCGGCGCGAACGCCTGAGGCGACCGGCGGTGGGGTCCGCCGACCGGCGGACCCCACCTGGCCGGTCAGAAGGCCGAGTTGGCGAACCAGAGCGCGAGCAGTGCCTCGTCGCCCGCGACGGCGACGCCCTCCGAGGCGCGGTCGACCCGGCCGTACAGGAGGAGCAGCAGGTCGGCGGCGGTGGCGGAGACGGTCGCGTCGGCCGGGACGTGCGCGGCGTCGCGGTCGAGGCCGAAGCCGTCGGGGCGGAGGCGGACGAGCCAGGTGCCGTCGCCGTCGGTGCGGGCGAAGCGGATGGTGCGGTCCTCGGCGCGGAGCTCGGCGGTGCCCGGGGCGAAGAAGGCCGCGTACGGCAGGTTGGTGAGGAACTCGTCGACGCCGTCGGCGGCGAGCTCCGGGGCGATGTCCGCCTTGCCGCCGAGGGCGAGCTCGGCGTCGACGCGGTGGACGAGGGTCTCGAACAGCATCCGGCGCACCCAGAAGCGGGCGTGCTGGTCGGCGCCCCAGGCCCACATCGGGGCGTCGAGGTCGGTCGCCGCGAAGGCCCCGCCGGCCTCGGCCGCCGCGTCGGCCAGCCAGTCGGGGAACGCCTCGGCCCGCCCGGGCAGCTTGAGGTCCACGTCCCGGCTGGTGGGCCGCGCCTGGATCCGCTGCCGCAGCAGGACGGTGAACCAGCGCTGGACGCTGCCCGCGTGCTGGACGAGGTCGGCGAGGGTCCACCCGGGGGTGGTGGGCACCGGGGTGGCCGGGTCGGCGGCCCGCACGGCGCCGACGAAGCGGGCGGTCTCGGCGGCGACGGCGGCGCTGTGGTCGAGCGGGGTCATCGGTGTGGTCTCCAGGGAGGTGGAAGGGGTGAGGGGCTCAGGGGCTCAGACGAGGGGCTTGTCGACGACGGCCTTGAGGTGGCTGAACGTGTCGATCGAGTACTCGCCGTGGTAGCGGCCCATGCCGCTCCCGCCGACGCCGCCGAACGGCAGCTCGGGCATCGCCAGGTGCAGGACCGGCAGGCCGAAGTTGAGCGCGCCCGACGACGTCTCCTCGGCCAGGCGGCGCTTGGTCTCGGCCGACTCGGTGAAGGCGTACAGGGCGAGCGGCTTGTCGCGCTCGTTGATGAAGGCGATCGCCGCGTCCAGGTCGGGGACGGTGAGGACGGGCAGGATCGGGCCGAAGATCTCGTCCTGCATCACCGGGGCGGTGGGCTCGACGTCGGCGAGGACGGTCGGGGCGAGGTAGCGGGCCGCGCGGTCGTGGGCGCCGCCGGTGACCGTCCGGCCGTCGCCGAGGAACGCGGTGAGCCGATCGAAGTGGCGCTCGCTGACGATGCGCCCGTAGTGCTCGGCCGCGGCCGGGTCGTCGCCGTACAACTCGTGGACGGCGGCGGCGAGTTCCTTCTCCAGCTCGGCGGCGGTATCGCCGACGGCGAGCACGTAGTCCGGGGCGACGCAGGTCTGGCCGGCGTTGAGGAACTTGCCGCGGGCGATCCGGCGGGCGGTGACGGCGAGGTCCGCGCCGGGCTCGACCACGACCGGGCTCTTGCCGCCGAGTTCGAGGGTGACCGGGGTCAGGTGCCGGGCCGCGGCGGCCATGACGATGCGGCCGACGGTGCCGTTGCCGGTGTAGAAGATGTGGTCGAAGCGCTGCTCCAGCAGCGCGGTGGTCTCCGGGACGGCGCCCTCGACGACGGCGACGGTCTCGCCCAGGTAGCGCGGCAGCAGCTCGGCGATGGCCGCGGAGGTGGCCGGCGTGAGCTCGCTGGGCTTGACGACGGCGGTGTTCCCGGCGGCCAGGGCGCCGACCAGCGGCGAGAGGGCCAGCTGGAGCGGGTAGTTCCACGGCGCGATGATCAGCACGACGCCCAGCGGGTCACGGACGACGGTGGCCTCGGCGGGCCGGAACGGCTCCGGGACGGCGGCCGGGCGCGGGCGCAGCCACTCGGCCAAGTGCGCGACGGTGTGGTCGAGTTCGTTGAGCGTGAAGCCGATCTCGCTGCGGTAGGACTCGGCGGCGCTCTTGCCGAGGTCGGCGCGGAGAGCCTCCTGGAACACCTCGGCCTGCTCGGTGAGCAGGGCGCGCAGGGCGGCGAGCCGGTCGAGGCGGTCGGCGAGCGGGCGGGTGCGGCCGGTGTCGAACGCGGCCCGCAGCCGGGCGACGGCGGCGGGGATGTCCTCGGCGGAGGCGTGGGCGGAGGGTCCGGACAGTGCGGTCATGGGGTTCTCGCGGTCCTTCGGGATGGCTTGCGCACATCGATGTTTCATCACTTGAAGCAATACCGACGCTAGACGTGAAAGGTTGAGTTTGTCAATCATTTCCCCGGGGCCCCGCGCGGGGTCCCGCCCCTCCCCCCGTTGATTCGCCCCCACCTGGCCGAATGCGGCACAGTGAGCCCTATGAGCGCGAACACGTGGAGTCACGTACCCCCCGGACGGCGCAAGCCCGTCCAGCAGCGCAGCCAGGAGCGGTACGGCCGCATCCTGGACGCCTGCGCCGGGCTGCTCGACGAGGTCGGCCCCACCGCGCTCACGACCAAGGAGGTCGCCGCCCGCGCCCAGGTGCCGATCGGCACCCTGTACCAGTTCTTCGCCGGCAAGGAGGACCTGCTCGCCGCGCTCGCGAGCCGCAACCTCGACCACTACCTCCAGCGCCTGGACGGCCGGCTCGCGCAGGCCGCCCCGGTCGGCCCGGCCCGCTTCACCGACCTAGCGGTGGAGGAGTTCGTCGCGATGAAGCGCGCCGTGCCCGGCTTCGGGCAACTCGACTTCGGGCTCGCCGGAGCCGCCGTCCCGTCCGGTCTGCGCGACGAACGGCACCTGCTCGACGCGGGCGTGGACAACAACACCGCCGTCGCGCTGCGCCTGCAGGCGCTCGGCGGCGAGCTCTTCGCGGCGAGCGACCCGGCCGCCCTCACGCTCGCCCTGCGGGTGGCACTGGAGGCCGCCGACGCGGTCCTCAAGCTGGCCTTCCGGGGCGACCCGGACGGGGACCCGGCGCTGATCGCCGAATGCAAGCGGTTGGTGCGCAGCTACCTGGCGGAGCAGCTCGCGTAGCACCACGCGGGCCCCGTCCCGTCCCGTCCGCCCGAGCCGTTGCGGGGCCGCTCACCGCGCAGCACAGTGGAAGGCAGACCGGCCGCCGACGCGGCCACCGCGACCCGAGGAGCAGACCCATGCACGCGGCAGTAGGTGACCAGCTCCACATCCACAGCAGGTCGGTGGGCATGACGGACCAGAAGGGCGAGATCATCGAGGTGCGCGGCACGAACGGCGAACCGCCGTACGTGGTGCGCTTCGAGGACGGCCACGAGGGACTCGTCTACCCGGGCCCCGACTGCAACATCGAACCCCGTCTGGCGGACCGCTGACCGACGCGCCCGCCGCCCCGCCCCCGACCCGGGCGAGGTGGTGAGGAGCGGTGTCCACCCCCGCGACCCCGCTGCCCGGGGCACTGGCCGGGCTCGCGCCGCTGCTGGACCACTACGGGTACCTGGCGGTGGCGCTGCTCGTGCTGCTCGACAACTGCGGCATCCCGGTGCCCGGGCAGACCATCCTCGTGCTCGCCTGCGTCTACGCCGGCACCGGGCACCTCGACTTCGCCGCCGTCCTGGTGATCGCCTTCGTCGCCGCGACGCTCGGCAACTCCCTCGGCTACCTGATCGGCAGCACCGGCGGGCGCGCGTTCGTCCACCGCTGGGGCCGGTACGTGCTCCTCACCCCCGCCCGGATGGAGCGCGCGGACGGCTTCTTCGCCACGCACGGCGGGAAGGTCGTCGCGGTGGCCCGCTTCGTGGACGGGCTGCGCCAGACCAACGGCATCATCGCCGGGACCACCGAGATGCCCTGGCGGCGGTTCGCCGTCTTCAACGTCATCGGCGCGGCGCTGTGGACGGCCGCGTGGGGGACGTTCGGGTTCGTCGCCGGCGCCAACATCGGCACGGTGTACCGCACGGCGATCCGCTACCAGCTCTGGTTCGCGGTCGGGCTCGGGGTCCTCGTCGCCGCCCTCCTGGCGCGCCAGGTGGTTCGCTACCGGCGCCGGCGCCGCGAGGACGCCGAAGACGCCGAGGGCTCCGAGGGCTCCTCCGAGGGCACCGAGGGCACCGAGGGCGGCACGAACGAGGACGGCACGAACGCGGACTAGCGCAGCGGGAACACCTCGAACGGCACCGCGAAGCGCACCCCGAGCCGGCTGCCCGCGCCCCGGCCGAAGCCCTCCAGGAACTCGCGCGGGTCCGCCATCGGGCCGCCCAGCCCGGCGAGGTACGCCTTGTGCTCCCGCAGCGAGGCGACGCCCAGGTCGAAGGTGTCCGTGGTGTCCACCGCGTGCCGTGCCCCCGGCGAGGCGGCCGCCCAGACCTGCCGGACGCCGTTCCACGGCTCGTACCCCTCCTCGGCCAGCTCGCGGAACACCCACCGGTTGCCCGCGTCCCGGACGGCGTCCAGGGTGGCCCGGCCGACCGCGACGTGGTCCGCCTGGTTGAGCATCGTCCCGCCGTACGTCTCGCGGAAGTTGCTCGTGATCACGATGTCCGGCCGGTGCCGGCGCACCGCGCGGGCGATGTCGCGGCGCAGCGGCAGCCCGTACTCCAGCACGCCGTCCGGGTGGCCGAGGAACTCGACGGTGTCGACGCCGACCACGGCCGCCGAGGCGATCTGCTCGGCCTCGCGCAGCGGCCCGCACTCCTCGGGGCCCATCGAGTCGATACCGGCCTCGCCGCTCGTGACCATCACGTAGACCACCTTCTTGCCCTGCCCGGTCCAGCGGGCGACGGCGGCGGCCCCGCCGTACTCCATGTCGTCGGGGTGCGCGACGACGGCGAGCGCCGTCCCCCAGTCCTCGTCGACGGGCTCGAACGGCTCGGGCGCCTGCTCGTTCATGGCGGTACTGCCTCTCGGTGCGACTCTGGATCTCGTACACGCGTTCCACGGCGACTCTAGAAGACGGCCCGTCAGAGCGCTTCCCGGGCTTGCCCCTGACCCGCACGTCAGGGTTTAGCGTCCCGGCACCGCGGCGGAGAGCCCGCCGCGCCCGCCCGAGGAGGCCCGCCATGGCCCTGCCCGCCACCACCCGCGTCGTCCGGCTGACCGCCGACCCCGCCGGACTGCCCGAACCCGGGCACTTCGCCGTCGTCGAGGAGCCGCTGCCGGCCCCCGGACCGGGCGAGGTGCTGGTCCGCAACCGGGCCTTCCTGGTCTTCCCCGGCCTGCGCACCCTGATCGGCCGCGAGGCCGGCGGCCTGCCGCTGCCCCCGATCCGGCCCGGGGACGCGCTGTTCGGGCCGGCCCTCGGCGAGGTGCTGACCGCGCCCTCGGACGGCCCGCTGCGCCCGGGTGACCTGGTCACGCACATGCACGGCTGGCGGGAGCACGCGGTCGCGGACGCCACCGCGTTCACGCCCGTCGACGCCGGCCTGCCGGACCCGGTCGCCCTGCTCTCCCCCGGCGTCGCGGCTTACGGCGGGCTGGCCCGCACGGCCGGGGTGCGGGAGGGCGACGTCGTGCTGGTGACCGGCGCGGCGGGGGCGGTCGGCAGCCTGGCCGGCCGGGTGGCCAGGCTGCTCGGCGCGGCCCGGGTGATCGGCACCACCGGCTCGCCCGCCAAGGCCGCCCGGCTCACCGCCGAGTTCGGCTACGACGCCGTGCTGGTGCGCGGCGGGCGGCCGTTCGCGGAGCAGCTCGCCGGGGCCGCGCCGGACGGGATCGACGTGCTGCTGGACACGGTCGGCGGCGAGCAGCTGACGGCCGCCGCGGCGGCGGCCAGGCCGGGCGCGCGGTTCGCCCTGGTCGGGGCGCTGTCGGGGCAGCTCGCGCCGGACGGGCGGGGCGGCACCGCCCCGACGGTCCTGGACGGCCTCCCCTTGATCGTCAAGGGCGTGACGCTGCGCGGATTCCGGGGTGCCGACCACCCGGGCCTCGACGCCGAGTGGCGAGAGCGCTTCGGCGCCTGGCTGCGCGCGGGCCTCATCTCCTTCCCGCACACGCGGATCGCGGGCATCGATCGGGCGCCGGCGGCGTTGCGTCGGTTGATCGACGGGGACGCCTTCGGGGCCCTGATCGTCGAGCTCTAGGCGCGCTGTAGGCGGCCGGCAGTCGACCTGCAGGCGACCTGCAGGCGAGCGGTGGACGTGCACGGTGACGGCGGGAGGACGGGAATGCGGATCGGCGACGCCGCGGCGGCGGCGGGCACCACGCCCAGGGCGCTGCGCTTCTACGAACAGCGGGGCCTGCTCAGCCCACCGCCCCGCTCGCCCTCGGGCCAGCGCGAGTACGGCCGGGCCGAGATCGTCCGGATCCGGGCGATCCGGGAGCTGCTGGCACTCGGCCTGACCGTCGAGGACGTCGCCGCCCGCGCGCACCGGCTCGACCTGCTCGACACGGACGCGCCGCACCGCTGCGCCGGCGAACCGCCGGCACCGGAGACCTTCGCCCCGGTGGTGGCCCGCCGACTGGCCGCGCTGGACGCCGAGATCGCCCGGCTCACCCGCCTGCGCGACCGGCTGGCCCGGCACGCCATCACCGGGACCGCCGTCGGGCCGGCCCCGGCGGACGGCTGAGCGCGGACGGCTGAGCGCGGGCAGCTGAGCAGGGGCGCCGCGAAACGTACTCGCCCGGCACGTCCACGACGGGGGCGTCGGCGTGCCGGGCGAGGTTCAGGAGGCGACCGTCAGGTCGCGTCGGGGGCGAGGCGGGCGTCGAGCGGGTCGGCGGCGGCCGGGGCGGGCCACTGGATCCGGAGGGCGCACAGGGAGACGACCCCGGCCGAGGCCGCGACGGCGGCCATGCCCCAGACCAGGCCGGCGCCGTCGGCGATGAAGCCGATCACGGCGGGGCCGGCGAGGAGGCCGGTGGTGCCCATGGCGGCCACCAGGGACAGCGCGTCGGAGCCCCGGCGGGCCGCGGCGACGTAGACGCACGGGGTGACGGCGGCGACACCGAGGCCGACGCACGCGAAGCCGAGGAGGGTCGGCACCACGCCGCCGGAGAGCAGCGCGAGGGCGAGGCCGGCGGCGGCCAGCAGGCTGCCGGCGCGGACGATCCGGCCGTCGCCGAAGCGGGTGCGCCAGCCGTCGGCGAAGATCCGGGCGAGCACCATCATGACCGAGACGACGGCGATGCCCAGCGGCGCGATGCCGGCGCTCGCCTGGACGACGTCCTTGAGGTAGAGCGCCGACCAGTCGTTCATGGCGCCCTCGGTGACGGTGCCGAAGACCATCGCGAGGCCCATCCACAGCGTCGCCATCGCGGGGAGGGCGAACCGGCGGCGGTCCTTCTTCCCCGGGGCGGCCTCCTCCTGGGCGGCGGGGTCCTCCGCCAGCAGCGCCGGGCGCGCGAGCGCGACCAGCGCGGCCAGCACCGCGACCGCGACACCGAAGTGCACCGCCATGGTGTCGGTGGCCGCGGTGACGGCCGAGGCGAGCAGCGCGGCCAGCAGCGAGCCCGCGCTGAACGTCGCGTGCAGGCGGGACATGGTCGTGCGTCCGAAGCGGGCCTCCAGCGCCGCGCCCTGAGCGTTCATGGCGACGTTCAGGCAGCCGACCGCGATGCCGTCGCAGAACAGCACCAGCAGCGTGACGGCGTAGTTCGGCACCGCCGACAGCGCGAGCAGCACCCCGCCGAGCGCCAGCGCGGACAGCACCGACAGCAGCCGGGAGCCGACCCGCCGCATCAGCACGGCGACCAGCGGGAAGGACACCGCCGCGCCGACCCCGCAGGTCATCAGCAGCAGCCCGATCTGCGCCTCGCTCAGGTCGAGCCTGGCCTTGAGCGCGGGCACCCGGGAGACCCAGGTCGCGTACTGGAAGCCGAGGACGAAGAACAGTGCGGCGATGGCGAGTTGGTGCCGGCGGAAGTCGTCGCGGACGCGGATCATGTGCATCAGCCCAGTTCGGTGGCGAGGGTGGGGACGGCGGTGAGGTCGGTGAGGGCGGGGAGGGCGTTAGCGCCGGCGGGCCGCAGCGGCATCGCCATGTAGACGGCCCCGGGCCCGTAGCTCTCCGGCAGGCCGATCTCGGGCCGGGCGCGGTAGCCGAGCCGGGCCCACACGGCCTGGGCGCCGAGGACGGCGACCAACGAGACCGTCCGGTAGCCGGCCGTCCGCGCGGTGTCGTGCAGGTGGCGCATCAGGCGCGGCGCGAGGCCCCGGCCGCGCAACTCCTCGGCGATCACCAGGTCGTGGGCGTGCAGGTTGCTCGGCCTCGCGCCCGGCCCCGCGGTGCCCGGCCGTTCGCCGAGGCTCAGGTCCGGGCTGCGGAACAGCGGGTAGGGCAGGGCGAGCAGGTAGCCGCCGACGCCGCCGGTGTGCTCCAGCACGTAGCAGGTGCCGGGCGAGGCGGCGTGCCGGGAGCGCAGCGCCTCGCGGCCCTCGGAGAGGCCGTGGTCGGCGTAGGCGCGGGCCTCCAGGGCGACGATGGCGTCCCAGTCCCCTTCCCGCACCGGGCGGATCCGGATGTCGGCGCTCACTCGCCGCCTCCTATGCAGCTGTACGGGAGCGGTTCGAAGCCGTTGAACCCGCGGGTGGCGTAGGCGGTCGCGTACGCGCCGCACGCGTGCACCCACACCGGGTCGCCGGAGGCGATCGCGCGGGGCACCCGGACGAGTCCGTCCTCCAGCACCCGGTACGCGTCGTCGCTGTCGCAGGTCGGGCCGGCGACGACGGCGTTGACGAACTGGCCGCCGGGGTGGGTCGGGAATTCCAGGCGGTACTGCAGCTCGTCCATCTCGTACAGGCCGTTGAACTTGCCGCAGCTCAGGTAGAGCCAGTCCTCCCGGGTGCCGTCGAGCTGGCGGCGGGAGGTGAGCCGGGCGACGTGGGCGCGGATCGCGCCGTGGTCGGCGACCAGGTGGCGGCCGGGCTCGATGATGAACTCCACCGGTCCGGAGGAGAGTTCGCGCAGCCGGTCCATGCCTTCGCGGATGACGGCGAACATCTTGTCCAGCGGCGGGTGCAGCGGCCGGCCGCTCCGGTCGAGCACCCCGAGGGCCGGGAGGCCGCCGCCGAGGTTGATGGTCGCGGGCGTGATGCCCCGCCAGTTGAGCGCCTCGACGACGGCGGCCAGCGCGTCGATCGCGGCGTGCCAGGCCTCGGCGGTCATCTGCTGCGAGCCGACGTGCACGGACAGGCCGGACGGGGTCAGGCCGGCCGCGCGGGCCGCCTCCAGCACCCGGACGGCGTCCTCGGGCGAGCAGCCGAACTTGCGGCTGAGGCCCCAGAGCGCACCCTCCCCGGTGGTCGCCAGGCGGCAGAACACCCGCGAGCCGGGGGCGTGTTCGGCGATCGCCTCGACGTCCTCCAGGCAGTCGGTGGCGAAGTCGCGCACGCCGAGCCGGTAGGCCTCGGCGATGTTCGCGTCGGACTTGACGGTGTTGCCGTAGTGGATCCGCTCGACGCCCGCGCCGGTGCGCAGCGCCTGCGCGATCTCCTGCGGGGAGGCCGCGTCGAAGCCGGCGCCGAGGCCGGCCAGGCGGGCGAGGACCTCGTCGACCGGGCAGGCCTTGAGGGCGAACCGGACGTCGACGCCCGGGAGTTCGGCCGTCAGGGCGGCGTACTGGGCGGCGATGCCGTCGAGGTCGTAGATGATCCGGTCGTCGGTGGCGGCGGCGAGCGCGGCGCGCAGTGCCGAGGGGTCGTGGACGGGGGCGGGTGCGTCGGAGCCCTGCGGGAGGGCGCCCTGGAGGGAGGAGCGGTGCGGGGCGTGCGGGTGCACGGTCGTATGGAGCTTCGCGGCCGGTTCGGCAGTCTCGCGTGACATGTGGGTGCGGCTCCTGGTCGCTAGCACGGCAGCCGGTCGGCTGGGGTGGCCCGGCTCGCCCGTACGAGCGGACCCCACGCGTCGGTCAGCAGCGCGAAGTCCTCGATGTCCGCCTGCGCCTCGTCGAGCAGGTCCGCCCGCAGGGGTGCCAGGTGGTCGGCGAACTCGGCGTACTTGCCGCCCAGTTGGCGGTAGCAGCGGTCGAGGACGGCGAGCCGTCGGTGGTTCTCCGCGCGGTCGGTCGCGGCGCTGCGGCGGGCGGCGTCGGCGATGACGTCCGCGCGCACGCGGTGGCCGGCGTCGAGCAGGGCGTCGCCGGCGGCCTCCATCTCGGAGTAGACCGGGTAGAGGTAGAGCATGGAGAGCAGGAACTTCGCGAAGCGCAGCTGGTAGGCGGTGAAGCCGGCGCCGGTGCGCCGTTCCGGCGTGTAGTAGTTGACGATGTGCCGGTTGTGGACGACGCCGGGCAGGGTGGCGTCGCGGACGAGGTGCAGGAGGAAGTAGTCGCTGCCGATGGTCGCGGTGGCGGGCGGCAGCGGGACGCGCTCGTAGACCTCGCGGTCGAGGGCGATGTTGCACATGTCGACGCGCCAGATGTCGGGCAGGTCGAGGACGGCGCGGTCGTGGGTGAACGGTTCGCTGCCGGCCCCGGCGAAGGATTCGGCGACGAGTTCGCGCCGCTCCTCCTCGGTGGCGCCGGTGGGCGCCCAGAGGCCGACGACCTCGTGGTGGACGTCGGGGTCGGCTTCGCGCATCTCGCCGATGTCGACGGAGGGTTCACCGATGAAGGAGGCGCCGACGAGGCTGACCGGCTTGTCCGCGTGGGCCGGGTCGAGGGTGTTCCCGGTGACGGATCCGGCCGCGTCGGCGGCCCGCCGGCCGAGGGTGGCGAGTTCGTGGTCGACGGGGAACACCGGTTCACCGTCGAGGAGTTGGTAGCGACTGTCGGAGTCGCGGCGGTGCACGGAGGTGCATCCGAGGGCGGCGGCGATCAGGAACGCGCGGTTGGTGCAGGCGCCGTAGGACACGGCGTCCGGCAGCATGAGCTCCAACAGGTGCTCCGCGTCCGGGAGTTCGGAGCGCACGATGACGTCCCACAGGAAGGCGCGCTGGGTGTCCTCGTCGAGGTGGTGGACGACGACGTGCTCCGTCGCGGGGAGCGCGGCGACGGCCTTGGCGTGCTCGTCGTACGTCGGCCCGTCCGCGGAGTCCAGGATCAGCAGGTGCACCTCGACGTCGAACGCCCGTGCCGCGTGGGCGGCTTCGGCACCGGTCGCGGCGATCGTCCCGGCGCAGGCCCGGTTGGTCGGCAGGGTCAGGCAGATTCTGCGCCGCACGCTACTCCCCCGCCCCGGCGGACTCCCCGCCGTTCCAGGACCTGAGCCCGAGCAGCTTCTCGCCCAGTTCCGTGAGCTCGGCGGGGCCGTAGCGCAGCGCCTCGGGCTTGTCGGCGTCGCCGACGAGGGTGCGGTTCCAGTCCGGCGTGCTCAGGGTGCGCCAGGAGTCGACGCGCGAGCGGCGCATGTCCTCGGCCTCCTCCAGTGCGGGCATCATCGACAGGTACTGCACGGCGCGGACGCCGGCGGCGGAGGTGTTGCGCTCGACGCCGTGGGCCAGCAGGCCGTTCCAGATCAGCAGGTCACCGGCCTGCAACTCGGGGCGGACGACCGGGAATTCGGTGCGGTCGACGTCCGGGCGGAGCGGGTCGCGGTCGGCCGACTGGGCGGCCTGCCACGCGTTGAACCGGCGGAACAGCTCCGGGTCGCACTGGAAGCCGCCGTGGTCGGGCTCGGTGTCGTTGAGCGCGATGATGCCCTGGACGCGCTGCGGCAGCATGCCGAGCGTGGTGTCGACGTCCCAGTGCAGCTCGATGTCGAAGCCGCGGTCGGTGGGTTCGATGAGCGCGCGGTCACGGTTGCGGACGTTGGGCGGGTTGAGGTTGAGCCGGTCGAGGGTGACCCACAGCTCCTCGCAGTCCCACACGTCGACGAAGGCGTCGTAGACCCGCTGCGACTGGCGGCTGTCCCAGATCAGCTGGTGGTGGTAGGCCTCGACGAAGCCGTAGATGTGCAGGTGCTGGTCGAGCTCGTCGCGGTAGTCCCGCTCCCGGTACCAGTCCTCGGGCCGGTCCGGGGACAGGCCCTGGAAGTCCCAGGCGAAGTCGAGCAGGCGCCGGGCCGCGTCGGCCGGGACGGCCTCCTTCACGACGACGTAGCCGTACGTCCGCCAGAACTCCAGGTCCTCCTCGGACAGGACGCGCAGCGGCCGGGTCTTCCGGATGTCCCGCAGGGCGGTCTGCGCGAGGTAGGACTCTCCGTCCGCGGAGAAGTAGGGGCGTTCGGAGGCGGCCCGGTGCAGATATCCGTCAGGCTTCGGCATGAGCAAGTCACTCCATGGTTCGTGTTCGGCGCAGCGCTTCCCCGATGGACGAGTGCGGGCGCGATGGACCGGAATTCTCACCAGGTCGGGCGGCCAACTCGTCGGCGCGGCAGGGCACCTCACCCCGCCTCAGCCGTCGCCGAACGGCGCGTCACCTACGTTGGACTAGACCAACTAATGGTGTCAACCCTCAACCGCGGATTGCCAATAGGGAAATCCACGCAGCTCAAGGCCACCGCCACGGTTCGCTTTATGTTTCGCCGAGGGACATAACCCCGGAGGTATTGTTTCGGAAATTGACATAAAAACGGCCGCCCGGGCGTGAACCCGGACGGCCGTCGGTACGTTGCGGCGGGCGCCTACCCCGGCAGCGAGTCCATGAAGGAGCTCACGGAGAACACCGCCTTCCCCGCCCCCGCGGGCCCGTAGCCGGGCGGGGACGACAGGCCGAACTCCTCCAGCGTCGCCCGGTAGGCCCGGAGCAGCCGGATGTGGTACTCCAGCGGCGCGCCCAGCGGATTGCCCCTCCCGAGCGGCGTCGTCGGCTCCGGGCACCAGGTCGTGAAGCGCGGCACGACGCCGTGCGACATGAAGAACCGCAGCCCCTCCCGCGTGGAGGCGATCGCCTCGTCCACCGTCGCGAACCCGAACGGCCTCGCCATCTCGATGCCGGCGACGAAGTTGGGGATCACGTTCGACGGCCCGAAGACCTCCGCCGACTCCAGGATCCGCCGGTGCCACTCGTCCCGCCCGACGTAGCGCTCCTTGCCGGGGCAGTGCAGCTCGAACAGCCGCTTGTCCCACACCTCGCCCCCGGGAACAGATCACCCTTGCGGGTGACGATACGTAACAGGCTGCTGAGGTAACCTCGTTGAGCCGTCGACGACAGCCAAGGCGATGGCATTGCTGTACGGCCGCCGGGTAGGCGGATGCAGGGCGTGGAGACCTCCAGCGAGTGAGCGGGTCCGTGAAGCGCCAACCAGGACGGCGGGTAACCGCCCGACCAATCCAGCCGCAGCGCCGGAGGGAATCCCCGCCGCACAGCGGGGAGGATGCCAAGTCGCAGAACTGGCACTCCTGTTGGTGCCGTAGTTCTGGCAGACCCGGAAGCCGGTGTTGGAGCTAGTCCCACAGGATGGTCGGGGCCACCTCCATCACCGGCTTCCCTTCTCCAGCGTGTGCCGGTAGTAGTCCGGCATCGGCGGCAGGCCCACGTCCGCGATCCGCGCGCCGTCCAGGTACAGCCCGAGCGCGCCGTCCTCGCCCGCGCCCACCCGGTACGGCGAGTCGGGGTTCACCCGCACCGACACCACCGTGCGGCGCAGCCCGTACGGACCGCCGGTCAGCACGATCTCCTCCGGCGGCCGGTTGAGCGCGGCGGCGCCGAGCTCGGGCAGGGTGCGGTGGTCGAAGGAGAAGATGAAGTACGACTTCGGCTTGACCTCCCCCGTGCCGTCCCCGCCGCTGCTGCTCAGCGCGGACTCGTCGAAGGCCATGCCGCCGCGCAGCAGGTCCTCCTTGATCACCGCCTCGCGCGGCACGTCGGGGAACCGCTCCATGAGGTCCTCGACCAGTGCCGTCCGGCTCCGTGCGCTGTCCACGCCGTCCACGCCGTCCACGCCGTCCATCCGCCGTACTTCCCTTCCGGCCCCGCGACACCGGGGGCACGAAGATCGTCCGCGCCCATCCTGGTGACCGGACGCCGTGCCACGCTTCGGTCTGCGGTCCCCCTCACGCTACGACTCCTGACGTAGGCCGCGTTCCGGGGGCCCGGCCCGGCGGTTCGCCGTAGTTTTTTCCCATGGCACGCCGCTCCCGAGCCGCCCGGCTCGCCCCGCCCGGCTGGCTGACCGCGGGGCTGCGGCCCGCCCGTGCCCCGATCCCGTGGGCCGCGGCCGCCCGGGCCTCGGTGGCGCTCGCCGCGCCGCTCGCCGTCGGGACGGCCGCAGGACGGCCCGGGTACGGGGCGCTGGTGTCGATGGGAGCGCTGTCCGGCGTCATCGGGGACACCGCGGACGCCTACCGGATGCGGGTGTTCAACATCGCCGTGCCGCAGCTGTTCGGCGCCCTCGGCGTCCTGCTGGGCACCCTGGTCTTCCACGAGGGCTGGACGGCCGTCGTCGCGCTCACGCTGATCGCGCTGGTCTCCGGCATGATCTCGTCGATCGGCGCGGTCGCGTCGGTGTCCGGGCTGCTCCTGCTGCTCAACGCCGTGGTCGGCGCGGGTCTGCCACTGCCGTCCCCGTGGTGGCTGCCGCCGGTGCTGCTCCTGGCGGGCGGCGGGGTCGTGCTCGTCCTCACCCTGCTCGCGTGGCCGCTGCGCGGCGGCACGCCCGAGCGCGCGGTCGTCGCCGGGACGTACCGGGCCGTCGCCGAGCTCCTGGAGGCCACCGGCTCCCCCGGCTACGACGCGACGCGCCAGGCCCTCACCCAGTCGCTCAACCACTCCTACGACCTGCTGCTCGCCCGCCGGGCCCGGCGGCACGGCCGCTCGCCCACCCTCGTGCGGCTGCTCGCCCAGCTCAACGCGGTGATCCCGGTGGTCGAGGCGGCCTCGGCGGCCCAGCTGCGCCCGAGCGACCTCGGCCCGCTGCCGGCCGCCTACCCGGCGGCGGTGCGACGGCTCGCGGACGCCGTCGAGGCGGGCCGCACCGGGCCGTCCCCCGCGCTCGCGCTCCCGGAGCCCGCCGGTCCTTCCACCCGGGCGCTGGACGAGGCCATCGGCCACGCCGCCACCGTCGTGCGGGAGGATGCGCCGGACCCGTACGCCGCCGACGACCGCCTCGGCCGGCCCGCCGGGCTGCACGAACGGGCCCGGCGGGCGGCGCGCGCCCTGCTGCTGTCCGGCGCGTCCTGGCGGTACGGGCTGCGGCTCGCGCTGTGCATCGGCCTCGCGCAGGTGCTGGTGTCGGTGATCGCGGTGCCCCGCTCGTACTGGGTCACGCTCACCGTCACGTTCGTCATGAAGCCCGACTTCGGCTCGGTGTTCTCCCGGGCGGTGCTGCGCGCCTTCGGCACCGCGGCCGGACTGCTGATCGCGATCCCCGTGCTGGCCGAGGTGCCGCACGGCTGGTGGGACGTCCCGGTGATGGCGGCGCTCGCGACGCTGATCCCGGCGCTGTCCGCCAAGGGGTACGCGTTCCAGACGGCGGCCATCACACCGGTGATCCTCATGCTCTCCGACCTGCTCAACCACCAGGGCTTCCACCTCGTGCTGCCCCGGCTCGTCGACTCGCTGATCGGCTGCGCCATCTCGCTGCTGGCCGGCTACCTGCTGTGGCCCGAGTCCTGGCACACCCGCATCGGGGACCGCCTGGCCGAGGCCGTCGCGGACACCGCCTCCTACGTCTCGCTCGCCTTCACCACCGGCCCCGGCCGCGACGAGCCCGCCCGCGCCCGCTACCGGCGGCGCCTGTACCGGGACCTCTCCGCCGTGCGCACCGAGTTCCAGCGCGCGCTCACCGAGCCCCCGCCGGTCGGTGCCCGGGCGCAGGCGTGGTGGCCGCTGGTGATCGCCGTCGAGCGGATCGTCGACACCACGACCGCGACCAGGGTCCGCGTCGAGCACGGCGCGCCCGTCCCCTCCCGGGCCGAGGTGGCCGCGGTCACCCGCGAGCTCGGCGACCTGGCCGAGGCGCTGCGCACCGGCACCGCCCTGCCCGCCGCCGCCGTGGAGGCGCCGCTGCCGCCGGACTGCGCCCTGTTCCGCGTCCACCACGAGGTCCGCGCGGCCAGGGCGGTGGCGGCACCGGCCGGGTAGGACCTGAGGCCGGGCACGTCGGAGGATCGGGGGGGTCAGCGCCTCGGCAGGCTCGGCACCCACTGGTCGCGCGGCGTCCGGCGCCGCTCGCGGCGGCCGACCGCTCAGTCCTGGATGCGGCGCCAGGGGCGGTCGGCCTCCAGGGCGAAGGCGAGTTCCAGGAGGAGGCGCTCCTGGCCGTGGGCGGCGGAAAGGTGGACGCCGATCGGGAGGTCGTTCTGGGCCGCGCCGGTGGGCAGGGCGATGCCGGGGCCGCCGGTGACGTTGTTGACCGGCGTGAAGGCGACATAGCGCAGCAGCCGCTCGATCAGCTCGTCGAAGGCGACGTTCGGGCTCAGGTGCCCGATCGGCGGGGCGACGTGGGCGAGCACCGGGGACAGGACCGCGTCGTGGGTGCGGAAGATGTCCGCGTACGTGGCCTCCGCGGCCCGCAGGCGGCGCAGCACGCCCGGGGTGCGGCGGAACTCGCGCTGGTAGCCCCGGCGCAGGCCGGTGGTGAGGCCGTCGAGGTCGCGGGCGCGGAAGCCGGGGTCGTACATCAGCTTGCCGGTGACGGAGATCGCCCAGGCGATGTAGCCCCAGTAGGAGACGAAGTCGCGGGAGAACCCCTCGTCGAAGGGCAGGGTCGTCGGTTCGACGTGGTGGCCGAGGGCCTCCAGGCGGGCGGCGGTCTCCTCGACGGCGCGGCGGGTGGGTTCGTCGGTCTTGGCGATCGGCGAGTCCACCACGAGGCCGATCCGCAGCTTGCGCCGCCCGGGGCCCTCGACCAGGCCGACCGGCGGCAACTGCGGGTCGGCGCGGTGCCGTTCGGCGGCGGCGAGGAACGCGGCGGTGTCCCGCACGGAGCGGGTGACGACGCCGTCGGTGACGATGTCGAGCGGCAGTTTGCCGCTCTGCGCGTTGGTGACCAGCCGGCCGCGGGTGGGCTTGAGGCCGACCAGGCCGCAGCAGGCGGCGGGGATGCGGATCGACCCGCCGCCGTCGTTGGCGTGCGCGATCGGGACGACGCCGGAGGCGACCAGGGCGGCCGCGCCGCCGGAGGAGGCGCCGGGCGAGTGCGAGGGCTTCCACGGGTTGCGGACGGGCTGGGCGGTGGCGAACTCGGTGGAGGCGTTGAGGCCGAACTCGGGCATCCGGCTCTTGCCGAGGACGGCGAGGCCGGTGGCGAGGAACTGGTCGGTGAAGCGGGCGTTGCGCCGGGCGGGCCGGGCCCGGTAGGCGGCGCTGCCGTTGGCGGTGGGCAGGCCGCGCAGGTCGACGTTGTCCTTGAGGTAGGTCGGGACGCCCCACAGCGGCCCGCCGATGCCCTCGCGGCTGATCCGCGGCCGGTCGTGGGAGTCGTGGGCGAGGGGCAGCAGCGTGTCGTCGACGCGGGCGGCGCGGGCGACGGCCGCGGCGACCAGCTCCCGGGGGTTGACCTCGCCGGCGCGCACGAGGGCGGCGAGCGCCACCGCGTCGTGCTCGCCGAGGGCGTCGTCGGTGAACGCGTGGACCCGCTCGTCGGCCATCCCAACTCCCCAATTCCTACTGACCGGTAGTCTCGCAAGAGGTTGGCAGTCTAGGCGTGCGACGGCGCCCGCGGATAGCCCCGCTCCGACCCGGCCGACCGCCCCGCCGACCACCCTGCCTGCCACCCCTCCGGCCGGCCCCGGGCCAACCCCCGGACGGCGCACGGGTGTTCGGCGCACGCCCCCGTGTTCACCAGCCCGCCGCCCGGCGCTCGTTTCGCCGACTCCCGCCGGGGAAGCTGCCGGTCACCTGCCCCCGCACCCCCAAGGTGACGCCCGTGCCCACCCAGTACACCTCGGCCACCGCCCCCGGCGCCCTGCCCCTGCTCGGCCACGTCCCGGCCTTCGTCCGCCGCCCGTACGCCTTCGTGGCCGGCCTGCCCGCCCACGGCGACCTCGTGCGGCTGCGGCTCGGCCCGATGGACGCGTACGTCGCCTGCCACCCGGACCTCGTCCGCCGCATGCTCACCGAGGACCGCACCTACGACAAGGGCGGGCTCGTCGTCGACAAGGCCCGCGAGGTCTTCGGCGACGGCCTCGCCACCTGCCCCGCCGCCGCGCACCGCCGCCAGCGCCGGATGCTCCAGCCCGCGTTCCACCGCGACCGGCTGCCCGGCTACGCCGCGATGATGGCCGACGAGATCGCCGGCGTCACCGCGCCCTGGCGCGACGGCGAGGTGGTCGACGTCCCCGCCGCCATGTACCGCCTGACCACCGCCGTCACCGCCCGCTGCCTCTTCGCCGCCCACGAGCGGGCCGGGGCCCTGCCCGTCCACCGGGCCATGGACGTCGTCACCCACGGCGTCGCCCGGCGGATCATGATGCCGCTGCCCGGCGCCGACCGGATCCCCACCCCCGGCAACCGCCGCTACCACCGCGCCCGCGCCGACCTCGCCGAGATTACCCGCCGCCTCATCGCCGACTACCGCGCCGCCGGCACCGACCACCACGACCTGCTCTCGATGCTGCTCGCCGCCCGCGACGAGGACGGCAGCGGGCTGACCGACGAGGAGATCCACGACCAGGTGATCACCTTCCTGCTCGCCGGGATGGAGACCACCGCCGCCACGCTCTCCTGGACCTGGACGCTGCTCGCCGCCCACCCGGCGGTCCGCGAGCGCCTGCACGCCGAGCTCGACACCGTCCTCGACGGCCGCCCCGCCCGCCACGAGGACCTGCCCGCCCTGCCGCTCACCGCGCGCGTCGTCAGCGAGACGCTGCGGCTCTACCCGGTCTCGTGGCTCCTCAGCCGCGTCGTCACCGGGGACGGCACCGAGCTGGGCGGGCACCACGTCCCGGCCGGGGCGACCATCCTGTTCAGCCCCTACCTGCTTCACCGCCGGGCCGACCTGTTCCCGTGCCCCGACCGCTTCGACCCCGACCGCTGGCTCGACACCGCCCGCCCCACCCTGGGCACCTACGCCCCCTTCGGCGCCGGGGCCCGCCGCTGCATCGGGGACGCGTTCGGGACGACGGAGGCCGTCCTCGCCATCGCCACCATCGCCGCCCGCTGGACGGTCACCCCGGCCCCCGGCCGCCCCGTCCGCCCGATGCGCAGCGCCGCGATGTGCCCCCGCCCCTTCACGGCCACCCTCACCCGCCGCCGGTGACCGGGCACCGGCGGGTCAGGGCCGTCGGCCGAGGTCGGTCAGGAGGCGCTCGATCCTGTCCAGGCGCTGCCGGAGCTCCTCGACGTCCCCGCGGGTCGCACTCTGCTCGGCGGCCTTGAGGGTGACGAGGAGCTGGCCGTCGGGCTCCAGGCGGGCGCGGGCGACGCCGCTCACGTCGTCGCCGTTCTGGACCCGGATCGCGTGCTCCAGCTCGGACGGACGCAGCGCGAGCTCCCGCAGGGCGCCCGGGACGAGCTCGCCGTCCCGCACGACCGTCGTCGGCGTGCCCTCCAGCAGGCGGGCGGCGCGCGGGTCGCGGGCGAGCCAGCGGGTGACGGCCGAGTTGACCGCGATCAGCGTGACGGCCCCGATGGCGCCGCCGAGGAGGCTGTTGTCGTTGCCGATGATCGCGTTCTGGACGACGTTGGAGAGCAGGAAGACGACCACCATGTCGAAGGTGTTGAGGCCCGCGAGCCCGCGCTTCCCGGCGACCCGGAACAGGACCAGGATGAGCGCGTAGACGGCGATCGTGCGCAGGACCTTCTCGACGATCGGGATCTGGACGACTACCAGGTCGTGCCACACGGCCGCTCTCCTCGCACCCTCGGCTCCGCCCCGGGCGGGCGGGCGGGGCCGACGGTACGCGCCCCGCCGGGCCCCGGCCAGCACCCGGCCCGACCGGTACTCGCCCGGCCGGCACCCGGGAGCGGGCTACCGGCCGCGCCTCGGCTTGCCCCGCTTGGCGGCGGCGGCGTTCGGCCTCGGCTTCTGGCCGGACTTCTGCCCGGTCTTCTGGCCCGCCTTCTGGGGCTGCGGCTTGCGGGCCGCCGCCTTCTTCGGCTCGGCCTTCTTCGCCTCGGGGGCCGGGGCCGCGCCCCGCCCGCGCGAGCTGTTCACCGTCCGCCCCCGGACGATGCCGATGAACTCCTCGACCAGGTCCGTCGTCCGCTCCTGCGGCCAGGACAGCGCGACCTGCGACTGCGGCGCGTCGGCGACCGCCCGGAAGGTGAGGTCGCGCCGGTGGTGCAGCCGGGCGAGGGACTGCGGCACCAGCAGCACGCCGACGTTGGCCGCGACGAGCTCGATCGCGTCGCCGGTGGTGGCCGGGCGCTCGATGGCGGGGCGCCCGGGCAGGTCGGTCCAGCCGAGGGTGTCGTCCAGGGGGTGGAAGACGACGTCGTCGGCCAGGTCGGCGAGGGCGACGTCGTCCTCGGCGGCCGCGAGCCAGTGCTCCTTGGGGAAGACGACCACGGTGGTCTCGGTGTACAGCGGGATGGCGCTCAGCACGTCCTTGTCGACGGGCAGCCGCACCAGGCCGGCGTCCGCGTCGCCCTCCCGCAGGGCCCGCTCGCCGTCGGCGGCGGGCACCGCGAGGAGGTCGAGCGGGACGTCCGGGAGCCGTTCGCCCCAGACGCGCGCCCACTTGCCGGGGGTGACGCCGGGGACGTACGCGAGCCGGAAGGACGGGTTCACCTGCATGTCTGTCACAGGGCAAGGCTAACGAATTTGTTGAATGACCCACAGTGACCGTAGGCTCACTGCATGGAGCACCTTCGACCGTCAAGAGCCGTAAGGCATCCGGGTGTTCACCCGGTGGCGCTTCGGCCGTGGGCGGATTCGAGGAAGATCCCCGTGACGTGAGCCGGAAACCTCCACTCGCCGACGGCGAGACCTCCCGCACGGCGTGCGCCCGCATCATGATCCGCACGGGCGTGGAGGAGAAGACCGGCGAGATCATCCCGGTTCCCGCGCTGGCCGAGCGGATCGGGTGGTGCCTGGAACTCGTATCGCGCATGGCCGGGCGACTCGTCGCCGAGCACTGGAACACCCCCGACGTGCACATCCTGGCGTCCGGTGAGGACGCCGGGGGCCGCAAGCTGCCGCCCAACGCCTGGATGGCACTGCGCCGCCTCGGCTGGACCGTGGCCGCCCCGGCGAAGGTGAACGACCGGATCGTGCGCATGGCCCAGGAACAGGCCGGTCGCTCCCTGCGGGCGGTGGCATGGCGCGCCGGCCTGGTGTCCGGCGTCCTGGCAACGTGGCCGGGCGACCCGGCCGGACGCACCGCCGCGGAATGGGACGCGGTCCGCTCCGCCGTACCGGGCGGCGGGCATCTGTCGTCCGGTGTCATCAGGTCCCGCACCCGGCAGATCGCCGCATTCGAGCGCAGGAACGGCCGCCTTCCGGCAGATGTGTTCGAGCTGGAACCCACGCCCCGTGTGTCCCGCATGCTGCTGCTCGCCGCCTGCGACCGGCAGCAGGCCACCATCGAGCGCTGCGAGGCCGACCCGGCGAAGGCGATCCTGCGGTTGCAACTGCCCACACGGCCCGCCCCGGAGACATACGGGGACTGGGCGTGGGTGGCCTGCCCGATCGCGCTCCCGCCCACGATCCCGGCGAATGCCGTACTCCACCTGCCCACCTTGCGTACCGTCGACGGGAAGGTGCGGGCGGATCTCGCCCACACCCACCCGGTCCCCAAAGCCCGGCGGACCGGCCACACCGTGGCCCTCGGCGTGGACTGGGGCCTGAACACCCTTCTGTCCGCCGGGGCCGTCCGCCTCCACGACGACGGGAAGACGACCGCGCTCGGCACGGGCGCGCAGTTCCGGGCCGCCGGCGCGCTGGCCAAGCAGCACCGGCTCCGGCGGCAGTTCGAACGGCTGCGTGCCAAGGCCGATCACTATGCCCGGCTCGCCGATCCCGTCCTGGACGGCAAGCAGGCCACGCTGAACGAGGAGATCAGGCACATCTCGCAGCGCCGCTCCAACCTCAATGAGGCCCTGGCCTGGTCCGCCGCCCGCTGGGCTGTCGACCAGGCCGTCGCAGCCGGGACCAGCGTGATCTACCTGGAGGACCTGCGGTCGATGGAGGCGGGCGGCATGGGCCGCACTCAGAACACCCGACTGTCCCAGACCGTGCGCGGACTGATCACCGACCGCATGCGCCACCTCGCCTCCGGGGTCGGCATCGCCGTCGTCACCGTGCCACCGCGCAACACCAGCAAGCACTGCCCGTTCTGCCTCACCCCGCTGCGACACCGCAAAGCCCCGGACCGACCCACCGTGCCGGGATGGAAATGGGCGATCTGTCCAGACCCGCAGTGCGGCTGGCAGGGCGACCGCGACCAGGGCGCCTGGCGCAGGATCGCCGCACGCGGCCTCGCCCACCAGACCAAGACCGTCACCGCCCGCCCCGGCGACACCATGACGATCCACATGGTCGTGGACACGATGGAGGCCAAGGCCGTGATCACGGCCACCCCGAAGGCCCGGACGGACCGGTCGACGACCGGTCCCACCCGCCCGCGAACAACCCGCCTCACGCCCAGGCGACGTGAGGTTCCCTCCCCGGCCGGGCCAACGGGCCCGGCCGGCCAGCGTCCGGAGGGACACGCACCAACGGGCCGGACCCGGCTGCCCCGCGCAGCCCACCGGCACCAGGGCGTGACCACGATCAGCACAGCCGCCACGGGCCACCGGCCGCGCGGAGCGGCACTGGGCGCGGGCTTCCACCTGCACGCCCACGCCACCCCTCCCAGGTGGGAACCGAACCGACCGATCCCGCAACCGCAAGATCATGCAGGACCGCATCGGATTCCTCCGCTGATCAGAGACGCTACCGACCGTGACCGGAAGTGCCCGCGCGCTCCCTTACCCTTGTCCTCATGACATCGCTCAAGCAGAAGACCAGCCAGACCATGAAGCCGGCCACGGCGGCCAAGAAGCTGGGGATCTACCTCGACGCCGCCCCGGCGAGCTTCCAGGACGGCCCGGTCTCCCGCGAGGAGCTCACCGCCCTCCAGGCGAACCCGCCGCAGTGGCTCCAGGAGCTGCGCCAGAACGGCCCGCACCCGCGCCCGGTGGTCGCCGCCAAGCTCGGCGTCTCCATCGCGGGCCTGGCCCGCGGCGGGGTGACCGAGGCGCTCACCACCGAGCAGATCGACGCCCTCAAGGCGGAGAACCCGCTGTGGCTCCAGCACGAGCGCGCCAACCAGGTGGACGTCCGCAAGGAGACCGCCCGGATCAAGGCGAAGCACGAGAAGGAGGCCGCGGAGGCCGCTGCCAAGGCCGCGAAGGCCGCGAAGGCCTGACGCTCCCCGCCCCCGAAGAACCGATGCCGGCCCCGTCGCCCGAGAGCGACGGGGCCGGCATCGTCACATCCCGGACGAGCTGCGCAAACGGCACGCGGACCGGCGCGCGAACCGGCTGCATGAACGCGAACCGGCTGCATGAACCCGCAACGGCCAATGCCGTCCCAGGGGTTGCGGACCCCTGAGGTTTCGTCATAGGCACCTCTCATGAACGAGCAGACTCACCAGGCCGAACTCGCCGCGCTCGCCGAGGAGTACTTCGCCGCCGAGAACGCGCACGACCCGTTCGGCGCCACGCTCAGCGGGGTCGCGGGCCACGCCCACGAGGTGCCGGACCCGTCCCGGGAGGCCGCCCTGGAACACCGCGCGGTGCTGCAGGGCCTCGGGACGCGGCTCGCCGCGGTGCCCCTCGACGCCCTCGACGGCGAGGACCGCATCACGCACCGCGTCCTCGCCCGCCTGATCGACAACGGCACCGGCCGGATCACCCACGGACTCGCCGACTTCAGCATCTCGGCGACCATCGCGGCGCCCCAGAACGAGGCCTTCCAGTCCCTCGTCATGACCGCCGTCGACCAAGAGGGCGCCGACTCCTACCTGGAGCGCCTGGCCGGACTGCCCGGCTACTTCGACGCCTGCCTCCAGCGCTACCTCGACGCCGCCGTCGAGGGCCGCCGCCCGCTGCGCAGCGGCGTCGACGCCGCGATCGCCCAGCTCGACGGCTACCTCGCCGGGAGTCTCGCCGACGACCAGCTGCTGCGCCCGCTGCACGGCCGCCGCGAGGCGCTGCGCGCCGAGACGATCGTGCGCGACGGCGTGCGGCCCGCGGTGGCCCGCTACCGGGCGGGCCTGGCCCAGCGGCTCGCGGCCGGGGCCCGGCCGGACACCGAGGCCGGCGTGTGCCACGTGCCCGGCGGCACCGAGGGCTACGCGGACGCCGTCGGCCGCTACACCCGGCCCGGGCTCACCCCGGAGGAGATCCACCGGATCGGCCTGGACGCGGTGGCGGCGCTGCGCGAGGAGTTCGCCGAGCTGGGCGCCACGGTGCTCGGCGTCGTCGGCACCGACCGCGTGCTGGCCGCGCTGCGCGAGGACCCGGCCCTGCGGTTCGCCAGCGCGGCGGAGATCGTCGCCCTCGCCGACGACGCGCTGGAGCGGGCCCGCCTCGCGTCCGCCGGGTACTTCCGCGCCTACCCGATCGCCGACTGCGTGACCCGCGAGATCGACCCGATCGAGGCGGAGACCGCGCCGCTCGCCTACTACCAGCCGCCGGGCCCGGGCGGCCTGCCCGGCACCCACTGGATCAACACGCTGCGCCCGCACACCCGTTTCCGGTACGAGTACGAGGCGATCGCCTTCCACGAGAGCGTGCCGGGCCACCACCTGCAGATCGCCGTCGCCCAGACGCTGCACCACCTGCCGGAGTTCCGCCAGAAGCCGACCGGGCAGCTGACCGCGCACGTCGAGGGCTGGGGGCTGTACACCGAGCGGCTGGCGGACGAGATGGGGCTGTACAGCTCGGAGCTCTCCCGCTTCGGCATGCTGTCGCTGGACGCGCTGCGGGCCGTGCGGCTGGTGGTGGACACCGGGCTGCACCACTTCGGCTGGTCGCGGGAGCGGGCGATCGCCTACATGCGGGACAACACGGCCACGACGGAGGCCAACGTCCGCAACGAGATCGACCGGTACATCGCCTGGCCCGGTCAGGCCACGGCCTACCTGATCGGCCGCCGGGAGATCGTCCGGCACCGGGGGCGGGCGCGGGCGGCGCTCGGCCCGCGCTTCGACGTGAAGGAGTTCCACCACGAGGTGATCGGGCACGGCAGCCTGCCGTTGGGCGTGCTGGACGAGCTGATCACGGACTGGATCGCGGCGCACTGACGCCCGGGCCGCGGAGGGTGGGGGCGGCCGGTACGGGACCGGCTCCACCCGTGTGTTCGGCCCACCGGGCCCACCGGGCTCGGCGAGCGACTCAGCGCGCGACTCAGCACACCGGGATGAGCACCGTCAGGACGAAGGTGTGCGGGTCCGGGTTGGCCGGGGCCTCGTAGGTGAGCGTCGCGGCGATGCTCGTGCCCGGGCTCGCGGCCGGGTCGACCCGGAGCGCGAAGCCGCGGTTGTACTGGGACCACGTGTTGCCGACGATGTCGTCGCAGGTGGCCGTGGTGCCGTCGGCCGAGATCGCGCACTTGTTGTCACTCGGCGCGCTGTCGAGCCACTCGGAGCCGGGCGGGAGCCGGGCGGTCAGCCGGCCGCGCCACGGGTAGTCGGTGGAAGGGCCGAGGTTGCGCTCCAGCACCTCGAAGTCGGCCGGGTTGCCGGGCGCGGCGGGCTTCGGGGGCCGCCACATCTCCAGCACCGCGTCGGTGACGGGCGCGGAGGTGTCCCAGGACCAGGTGGTCGAGTTGTCGTTCGGGTTCTGGTCGGCGTCCCAGGTGACCACGGCGGTGCCGCCGGGGTAGGTCTTCGGGCCGGGGGTGGTGCTGATGGTCTCTCCGTAGAGCTTCTCCGTCTCGCAGGTGGCCGGTGCCAGCCCCTTGGCGACGGTGAAGCGGATCCAGTTCCAGCCGCCGTCCACCGGGCCCGCGTGATCGGTGGTCAGGCGCATCGACGGATCGGCGGGGCCGTTGACCACCAGGGTCGCCCCGTCGGCCGGCGTCTCGGAGCCGTTGTTGCAGACCGTCACCAGGATCGTCCCGACGGCGCCGGGCGCGGTCGGGAAGGACGGCGGGCTGACCTGGACGCTCAGGTCCTTGGCGTACGTCGAGCGGTGGGCCGGGCCGGCGGCGGCCTGGGCGGCCTGCGCGGCGGTGAGGGAGAGCGGCAGCAGGGCGGCTGCCGCGAGGAGGGCGGGGATCCGCATGGGGTGACTCCGGTCGGGGGGTCGGAGAGGGATCAGAGCGGGGGTCAGATCGGGGATCAGAGCGGGGAACGCCGGTGAACAGTCGTTCGGTGACGAAGCTACGCATGCTCGACGGGCCCCGCCCTTCGGTTACTCCGCCCGACGTCAGTCCCCTGACGGGCCCCCGGAACAGCACGCGACCGGCATCCGGGACGGCGGGCGGGACGGCGGGCGCGGCGGAACGATTCCGCACGCCGGGCCACGGCCTCCCGCGCCCGACGTGGCGTCACCCCTTTGGCCCCTTTGACACGGTAGTGTCCGCTGGCGCGGTATCCGGCGGCCCGCCGGCCCGCAGCTCACGCACACCCATCTGGAGGAACTCGTGCCGGCTCCCGCTCGCGGTGCCCTGGCCATAGCCGCGGCCGTCCTACTCGCCGCGGCCGCAGGCTGCTCGTCCAACACCGGACACACCGCCAAGCCCGCCCCCACCAGCGCGGCCGCCAAGGGCTCGGCCCCGGCGGCCGGCGACGCGGCCGCCGCGCACGCGATCCCGGTCGGCGTCGGCCCCAAGCCCTCGTACGACGTGCAGGCCCAGCCCGCCGCCGGCACCTGCAAGTACCACTACACCGCGGACAAGCAGCCGCTGCCGGACCCGAACTGCACCCCCGGCGCGACCAGCCCGGCGGTCACCCAGGCCAACCTCAACGACACCGTCTGCAAGCCGGGCGGCTACACCTCGGGGATCCGCCCGCCGGCGAACATCACCGGCAAGGAGAAGGCCGAGAACGCCAAGTCCTACGGCTACACCGGCCCGATGGGCGACGCCGAGTACGACCACCTGATCAGCCTGCAGCTCGGCGGCGACCCGAACGACCCGCGCAACCTGTGGGTCCAGCCGCCGTCCCCCGACCACGTCCCGGGCAAGGGTCCGAACAACCCCAAGGACACCGTCGAGACGCACCTGCACACCGCGCTCTGCAAGGGCCAGGCCACCCTCGCCGCCGTCCAGCAGGCCATCGCCGCCGACTGGACCACCGCCGAGGCCAAGCTCGGCATCGGCAAGGGCGGCGCGCCGGCCGCCGGACCGGACGCGGACGGCGACGACCAGTGAGCCGCCGCCCGTCCCGCCGCTGACGCCCGGTCCGGCTCAGCCCAGCGACTCCACCAGCTCGGCGACGGCGTCGAACGGCCGGTACTCCGCGAGCTCCGCGGCCAGCGCGCGGGCCCGCTCGCGGAACCGGCCGTCGGCCAGCACCTCGTCGACGGCCTTCGCGACGTCCGCGGCCTCCGGCCGCCCGGTGCGCAGGTCGAGCCCCGCGCCCGACCACTGCACCCGGGCCGCCACCTCGGGCTTGTCCTCGCTCGCGCCGCCGACCACCAGCGGCACGCCGTAGCGCAGCGCGGTGTGGACGCCGCCGTAGCCGCCGTTGCTCACCAGCACGTCGGCGTGCGGCAACAGCAGGTCGAAGGGCACGTAGCCGGCGGCCCGGACGTTGCCGGGCAGTGCGCCCAGGAGTTCGGTGAGCGCGGCCGGGCCGTCGGGGCGCGCGGTGGCGGCGACCACCAGCACGTCGCGGTCCGCCAGGGCGGTCACGGTGGGCGCGACGAGTTCGGTGAGGTCGCCGTTGGCGAGCGTGCCCTGGGTCACCACGACCACCGGGCGGGTGCCGTCCAGTTCCCGCCACCAGGCGGGCAGGCGGTGCTCGGCGCCGACGGCCGGCGGCAGCGCGCCGATCATCCGGAAGGTCTCCGGGGCGTCGCTGCGCGGGTACTCGAAGCCGGGCACGGTGAGCTGGAGGAAGTGGTCCGGCACCGTCACGAGGGCGTTGGCGCGCGGCCCGTCCGGCAGGGTGATCCCGAGGCCCGCGAACACCTCCTCGGCGTACCGCTGGAGCGGCTCGCCGCGCCGGTTCACCTCCTCGTACATCGCCCGGTTGCGCGCCCGGCCCTCCTCCCCCGGCAGGGGCGGCAGGGCGAGGCCGAACGGCGCGGTGTCGACGCTCTGGAACATCGGCGGGGCCACCCCGACGCCCACCACGGCGGGCCGCCGCGACCGGGGCCGGCTCAGCGCCAGCGCGAGCGCGCCCTGGAAGAACGCGTCCACCACCACCGCGTCCGCCGGGAAGCCGGCCAGCAGCTCCTCCAGCGCGCGGTACTGCGCCGGGACGGGGTCGGTGAAGACGTGCTTGACGTCGAACGCGATCCGCGCGGGCCCGGCCGGCAGCTCGGAGCGCCCCGGGAAGCGGGCGTCGAGGTCCCGGTCGTCGAAGTCCGCCTCCGCCGGCAGCGCCACGAAGCGCACCCCGGCCCGCTCCGCCGCCCCCGCGAACCGGCCGCCGCCGAGGAACACCACCTCGTGGCCACGGGCGGCGAGGTCGGCGGAGATGGCGAGCAGCGGGCCGACGTGGCCGTGTGCCGGTACGGCGGCGGTGATGATCCTGGACAGTGGAATCCCCCTCGGTCGGAAGCGTGCCGGGGCACCGCCGGCCGGCGGCCCCCGTGGACCCACCGTAGGAAAAGGTTGTTGACGATCGGTAAACGCCGCAGCCTCCGCCGCTCCGCCCCCGGCTCGGCGCGATCAGATCCAGCCGCGCTGGCGGGCGAGCTGGGCGGCCGCGTGGCGGTTCTCCACGCCGAGCTTGGTGGTGACGGAGGAGAGGTAGTTGCGGACGGTGCCCGGGGCGAGGGCGGCGCGCTCGGCGATCTCCAGGACGGGGGCGCCGTCGGCGGCGAGGGACAGGATGTCGGCCTCGCGGGCGCTCAGCGGCGAGGCGCCGGCGCTGATGGCGTCCGCGGCGAGGATCGGGTCGATGTAGCGGTGGCCGCCGTGGACGGTGCGGATGATGCTCGCGAGCTCCTGGGCGGAGACGGTCTTGGAGACGAACCCGGTGACGCCGCAGGCGAGGGCGCGCTTGAGGTGGCCCGGGAGGCCGTGGCTGGTGACGATCATCGTCCGGCAGTCCGGCAGGGCCTGGGCGAGCTCGCGGGCCACCGTGACGCCGTCGCGCTCGGGCATCTGGAGGTCCAGGACGGCGACGTCGGGCCGGTGGTGCAGGGCCATGGCGGTGGCCTCCGGGCCGGTGGAGGCCTCGGCGACGATCTCGATGTCGTCCTCGAAGGCGAGCAGGGCGGCGAACGCGCCGCGGATGAGGTGTTCGTCGTCGGCGAGCAGGACGCGGATCATCGGTGGCCTCGATCGGTCGGCGGTTCGGTCGGCGGTTCGGTCGGGGTTTCAGTCGGGGTTTCGGTCCGCGGTTCGGTCGGGGTTTCGGTCGGGGTTTCGGTCGGGGTTTCGGTCGGCGGGAGGAGTACCCGCAGGTGGTAGGTGCGGTCGGTGCCCGGTCCGTGGTCCAGGGAGCCGCCGAGCGGGGCGAGGCGCTCGGCGAGGCCGGCCAGGCCGCTGCCGCCGCCCGAGGCCGGGCGGTGGCCGCCGCCGTCGTTGGTGATGGTCAGTTCGGCGGCGCCATCGGCGGCGCCGGCGAGCGCGATGGTGCAGGTGCGGGCGTGGGAGTGGTGCAGGACGTTGGTGATGCCCTCGCGGACGACCCAGCCGAGCGCGGTCTGCGCGTCCTGGCCGAGCTCGGGGGCGCCGTCGCGCTCGATCCGGCAGGTGATGCCCGCCGCCTCCAGCACCGAGCGCGCGCCCTCCAGTTCGGTGGCCAGGTCGGTGGTGCGGTAGCCCTTGACCACCTCGCGGATCTCCTGGTGCAGGCTGCGGGTGAGCTTCTGCACCTCCGTCAGCTCGGCCTGCGCCTTCGGGTGCTCGGTGAGCCGCTGGACGAGCTCGGACTTGAGGGCGATCACCGAGAGGTTGCGCCCGATGATGTCGTGGAGGTCCCGGGCGAAGCGCAGCCGCTCCTCGGCCACCATGAGCCGGGCCTGGGTCTCGCGGGCCGCGTCGAGCTGCCACAGCACGGCGAGGAACCACAGCGAGGAGCGCATCAGCCCGCCGATGACCGTCCAGGTCGCGACGGTGAACGCCAGGACGGCCGGGCCGGCGGCGCGGTCGAAGGACCAGACGACGCCGGCCGTCGCGACCGAGCCGACCAGCGCCACGGCGAGGTAGCGGGCCTGGCCGAGCAGCGGCGAGAGCGCGAAGGCCGGCGGGATCGCGATCGCGATGGCGGCGATGACCAGGACGCGCGTGCCGTCGAGGTGCCCGGTGCCGTACGCGTACGGCAGCAGGCCGAGTTCGAGCACCGTCACGGCGGCCATCGCGCCGAGCAGCGCCCTGGGCCGGGCCGTCCGCCCGACGCTGTGCGCGATCGCCGTGGTGGCGCCGATGCCCTGCACCGCGGTGAGGGTCGCGATGCCCCACCCGACGACGGCCGGCGCCCCCGCTTCGTTGAGCCTGGCGAGCAGCGGCCACAGCAGTGCGGCGAGCAGCAGCCACGGCATCGAGCACAGCATCCACCGCGTCTGGACGGTCGCCTTCGCGACGTCGGTGCGGTAGTGCGTGGTCGTCTGCACGTCGGTCATCCTCCGTTCGTCTCCTTTCCGTCCGGCCCGTCGAGTGCCCGTCAAGCACCCATCAAGCACCCGCTGAGTACCCGTCGAGTGCCCGTCGAGTGCCCGTCGCGGGTTCAGGCGCGCGGCTCCCACCGGAAGCGGCGCAGCGCGCCCCAGGCGGCGAGCGCCGTCCAGGCCAGCAGCGTCGCGCCCCTGACCACCGAGTCAACCATCCCGGCGCCCTCGCCGGTCCAGCCGGAGCGGACCAGTTCGATCACGGGGGTGAGCGGGAAGAAGCGCAGGACGTCCGCGAACGGCCCGGGCAGCACCTCCAGCGGGATGACGGTGCCGGAGGTGACGAGCAGCAGCATGAAGCCGACGGTGCTGACGCCCTGGGCGCTCTCCGCGGTGCGGGCGAAGGCGGTGCTCAGCGCGGCGGCGGCGGCGATCAGCACGGTGCCGAGCAGGACGCCGACGGCGACGAGGTGCGGGGCGGCCGGGGCGCCGAGGCCCGCGATGAGGGCGACGGCGGCGGCGATCGCGGTGAACTGCAGGACGGCGGCGATCGCCATCGGGACGGCCGGGCTCGCGAGGATGACGAGGTCGCCGATCTCGCCGGTGCGCTGCCGCTTGAGGACGTACTCCTCGCGCCGCAGGACGTAGACACCGATCAGCGGTGCGTACAGGGCCATGATCAGGACGATCCCGGCGGTGGTGGAGACCATCACGTGGCCCATGGCGAGGCCGGCGCCCTTGAGGTCGAACTGCCGCATGACCGTCGTGGTGCCCATGACGATGAGCACCGGGATGACGAGGACGTTGAAGAGGTTGCTCTTGCTGCGCAGGAAGAGGGTCAGCTCGACCCGGGAGAGCGCGGCGAGGTGGGTGCGGTTCACGCGGCCCGCTCCGTTTCCGTGCGGTCCGTACCGCCCCGGGCGATCCGCAGGAAGGCCTCCTCCAACGAGGCCGAGCGGGCGTCGAGTTTGTTGAGCGTGACGCCCTTGGCGCGGGCCCAGAGCAGCACTTCGGTGGTGGTGTGCTGGAGGTCGTCGGTGGTGAGCTCGACGCGGCCGGCCGGGCCGGTGGCGACGGCGGCCCGCAGGTCGGCGGGGTGCGGCAGGTCGGCGGGGGTCAGGCCGGCGGGCAGCCGGAAGGCGAGGGTGGCGGGGTGCTCGGCGACGATCTCGGCGATCGTGCCGGTCGCGGCGATCCGGCCGGCGTGCATGACGGCCAGCCGGTCGGCGAGTTGCTCGGCCTCTTCGAGGTAGTGCGTGGTGAGCACGATCGTGGTGCCCTCGGCGCGCAGCCGCCGGATGATCCGCCAGGTGTCGTGGCGGCCCTCCGGGTCCATGCCGGTGGTGGGTTCGTCGAGGAAGAGCAGGTCGGGCCGGCCGAGGGTGGCCAACGCGAGGTCCAGGCGCCGGACTTCACCGCCGGAGAGGTTCTTGACGGCGACGTCGGTGCGCGCGGCCAGGCCCACGAGGGCGACGGCCTCGGCGGCCGGGCGCGGGTCGGTGGTGCAGGAGGCCCACATGCGGACGGTCTCGGCGACCGTCAGATCGGTGGGGAGCCCGCCGCGTTGGAGCATCACGCCGGTGCGCGGGCGCACCCGCTTGCGGTCGCGGACGGGGTCGAACCGGCCGAAGAGGGTGACGGTGCCCCGGGTGGGCCGGGCGAGGCCTTCGAGGAGCTCGACCGCCGAGGTCTTGCCGGCGCCGTTGGTGCCGAGCAGCGCGTACAGCTCGCCCGGGCCGACGGTGAAGCCGATGCCCCGCACGGCGTCGAAACCGCCGGGGCCCGGCGGGCCGTAGCGGCGCCAGAGGTCTGTGACCTCGATCACGTTTGAATTGCCGTCATTCGCCATGCGCAACATGTTCGCAGGCGACTCGACTTTGCCGGGATGAGAACTGTCATGGGTTCGCATGACGGATGTCATGGCGCGTCGTGACATCCGTCAGTCAAGGGAAAGTCACCGCCCGAAATCGAGTGTGACGCAGGTCATACCCGATGTTCCGGGGCGATGTTTTCATCCTTCCACGCCACCACGTGTTCGTCTCGGAACGACCGCCCGTTGGCGGCTCCGGGGGGAATTCACGGCATGGCGGTTCGGCGCCGTTCCGCCGCCCCGAGCGCGGAACGGCTGATCATCCACCGGAAATCCCTTCCAGGGAGAGGAATGCCATGAACGACATCGTTTCCCACGTCAACGGCCTGGACCTCGGCACCATCGAGGCCGCCGACACCCACGGCGACGCGCTGCCCGTCCTCGCGACGCCGGCCGCCGCGCTGGCCGCCATCGGCGGGGCCAAGGCCGTCGGCGCCTTCGTCGGCGGCGCGACCCTGGTCGGCGGCGCCTACGCGCTCGGCCGCGCGGTCGGCTGACCGGCCCCCCTTTCCCCCGCTCCGCCCAGCCATCTTTCGAAAGGACGCGAAAATGAACGACGTCATCGAGGCCGTGAACGCGATGGAAATCCCCGAGGAGGGTGTCATCTTCCCGGAGGCCAGCCCGGTTCTGGCGACTCCCGGTGCTTTTCTCGGCGGCGTGGCGATTTCCTCCGCCGTGATCGGCGCGTTCGAACTCGGCCGCCAGGGCTGATGACGACCGCCCCCTGACCGGGGCGGATGCTCCACGACGCCTGCCGGGCCAGAGGTGCGTTCTGGCCCGGCAGGCCCACGGCCAGCCTAGCGCCCCCGACCGCCGGGGCGCCGTGAAAGGGACCACGTGAAATACGTGCCACGCGTGCAATTCGCCAGGAACACCCGGAAGATCGCCTCGGCGGTGTTCGCCCCGGCCGCGGTGAGCCGGGACCGCGCCCTCGGCCTGTCCGAACGGCTGGCCGCCGCCACCACGCTGACCTCCTCCCTGGAGTACCTCGCGCAGCGGCGGCAGATCCGCCGGGGCGGGCTCAACGACTGGGCCATCGTCAAGGACGTCCAGGCCGAATCCACCCCGCTGGTACGGCGGTTGCTGAACGCCGTGAGCGGCCCGCGGACCACCACCGCGCTGCACGTCGCGCGCGCCGCCGTCGCCACCGGCATGCTGCTGCCCGGCAACTCCCGTTGGCGGGGCGCCGGGAGCCTCTTCCTCGGTTCCACGTCCGCGCTGCTCTACCCGCGCCACCGCTACGGCACCGACGGCTCCGACCAGGTCGCGATCCTCGTGCAGACCGCCACCGGCGCGGCCCGGCTCGTACGGTCCCCGCAGGCCAAGGACGCGCTGCTCTGGTACGTCGCGCTCCAGGCCAACCTCTCGTACCTCGTCTCCGGCTGGGTCAAGCTGCTCGGCGAGCCCTGGCGCGACGCCTCCGCGCTCGGCGGCGTCATGCGCACCCGCACGTACGGCCACGAGGGCATGTACCGCTGGACCCAGGAGCACCCGAAGGCCGCCCGGTACCTCACCCACGGCGTGCTCGCGCTGGAGTGCCTGTTCCCGCTCGCCTACGCCTGCAAGGGCCGTCTCGCCCGGCCGGTCATCGCGAGCGCCGCCGCGTTCCACCTGGCCAACGGGTACTTCATGGGCCTCGGCCGGTTCGTCACCGCGTTCACCGCGATGCACCCGATGGTGGCCTACACCTCCACCCCGAAGGACCACCCCGCCGTCGCCGGACGCGACGACCGGGCACTGCCCGCCGCGCTCCTGCTGCTCGCCGGCGCGGGCGCGATCGCCGTCGGCACCGCCGTCCAGCGCCGCCTGCGCACCACCGAGGGCTGGCACACCTCCCGCGTGCTGACCACCCGCCACGGCAACGAGCTGCAGTACGAGGTGCTCTCGCACGGCCGCGCCGGGGAGCCCGTCCTGGTGTTCGCCGCCGGCATGGTCTCCACCAGCGAGCACTTCGCCTGGATCACCGAGCGCCTCGCGAAGGAGACCGGCTACGGCGTCGTCACCTACGCCCGCGCCGGGTACGCCGGCAGCCGCCACCGCTGCGCCGCGCGCTTCCGGCTGGCCGAGTCCGTCGACGACCTCGTCGACCTCGTCCGCCTCGCGGTCGAGCCGGACCGGAAGGTGGTCCTGGTCGGCCACTCGCTCGGCGGCGAGCTCGCCCGCCGCGCCGCCGCGCAGCTCGGCGGGCGCCTGCACGGCGTCGTCTACCTCGACTCCTCGCACCCCGACGAGCTCAACCGCTCCAGGCAGCAGAGCGAGTCGGCCGGGCAGCTGCGCACCTCGCTCACCCGGATGGCCTGGTACCTGCGCCTCGGCACCGGCGTCCTGATGGCCCGCCCCGAGTGGGTCGAGGGGCTGCCGGCCGCGTACCGCAAGAAGGCGTTCGCGCAGTACGCCGACGCGCGGATGTGGGAGGCCGGGCGGCGCGAATGGGAGGCCGTGGAGGCCGAGTTCCGCGCCTTCTCCGGCCCGCTGGAGCCCGTCGAGGGCACGCACGCGCTGGTCGTCTCGGCGCAGCAGACCGTCGACCGCGACCCCGACCAGCTGCTGATGCACCGGGAGCTGGCCGAGGCCCACGTGGGCGGCGCGCACACCGAGGTGACGGTCGTCGAGGGCGCCGGGCACGACACCCTGCTCACCCAGAGCCGCTTCGCGCACCGGGCGGCCGACCTCATCACCGCGTTCCTCGACCGCGTCGCGGACGCCCGGTCCGCTGCCCCCGCGGACCCTGCCGACCAGGAGGCCGCCACGTGACCCCCCGTCCCGACGTGCGCAGCGTGTTCACGGGCAGCGCCATGTCCAAGGGCAGCGCCGTATTCAAGGGCAAGGGCGCCGCCTGGCGGATCGCCGGGGCCGCGATGCTGCTCGGCACCCTCGCCACCCAGCACCCGCACCCCGCGTTCAACCGGCTCCAGCTCAAGGACACCTTCTCGCTGCTGCCGAACTGGCGGTTCTTCGCGCCCACCCCGGCCATGCACGACTACCACTTCCTGTACCGCACCCTCGGCGCCGACGGCACCACCTCCCCGTGGGAGGGCCTCGACGTGATCGAGGGCCGCAAGCCCTGGCAGATCGCCTGGTTCCCCACCCGGCGCCCGGAGAAGGCCGTCTTCGACATCTGCAGCGAGATCCTGCACGTCATCGACAAGGGCTTCGCCGTCGTCACCCGCACCTCGGCCTACCGGACCCTCACCGAGTACCTGCGCGCCACCATCCACGAGCGCGGCGACGCGGCGGACGTCCGCGGCTTCCAGTTCGCGCTGGCCCGCGCCACCGGATACGACAGGACGCAGGACCCCGAGATGGTCTTCGTCTCCCCGTACACCCCGCTCGACCCGGCCGACGCGCGGCGCCCGCTCGCCGCCCGGCCCGCCACCACCGCAGTGAGGAGCTGACCATGGCCGCGTACATCGTCGTCGCCATCGGTGCCGTGATCGCCGGCGCCATCGCCTACGGGGTGCTGAAGGGGAGGTCCAAGTGAGCACCGTGCAGACCCCCTCCGTCCACGACATCGGCTACGGGCTGGAGTTCAAGGGCTGGTACGACCGGCTCTTCCCCAAGGACGACTCCGCCGCCCGCACCGCCGGACACCTCGCCGCGCTCCACCCCGACCCGGCCGCCGGCACCGTCGAGTTCGGCGTCGGCACCGGCCGGATCGCCCTGCCGCTCGCCGCGCTCGTCGGCCCGGTCACCGGCGTCGACTCCTCCCCCGAGATGCTCGACGGCCTGCGCGCGGCCCTGGCCAGCCGCACCGACGTCGAGCCCGTCCACGGCGACATCCGCACCTACCGCGCCGAACGCACCGCCGGGCTCGTCTACTGCGTCTGCGGCACGCTGTCCATGCTGCTCACCCCCGAGGAACAGCAGCTCGCCGTCCGCCGCGCCGCCGGCCTGCTCGCCCCCGGCGGACGGCTCGTCGTCGAGACCCACAACCGGCCCGCCATCCACGCCCTGCACGAAGGGCGCAGCCACGCCACCTACTTCACCCCGTACCCGGAGCGCGGCACCGGCTTGCAGACGCACTCGACGCTGCTGCCCGAGAACGACCTGTGGCACTGCTCCCACATCTGGTACGAGGCCGACGGCAGCACGCGCGTCGGCACCGAGCTGTCCCGGCTCACCACGCCGGACGAGGTCGACGCGTACGCGCGGGCGGCCGGGCTGGTGCCCGAGAGCCGCTCGGCGGGCTGGGGCGGCGAGCCGTACGCGGAGCGCTCGCCGATGTTCGTCTGCACGTACGTCAAGCCCGGGACCGGGACCGCGAGCGGGCCCGGCGCGAGCGACGCGGCGGCCGGGGGCGGGGAAGCGGCGTGAACCCCTGGCAGATCGCCCGGCGGCACCGCGCGCTGCTGCTCACCGGCATCCTCCTCGGCCTCGCCGGCGCGGCGGCGACGCTGGCCCAGCCGCTCGTCATCGGCGGGATGATCGAGGCCTTCGCCGCCGACCGCCCCCTGACCGGGCCGATCCTGCTCGCCGCCGCCCTGTTCGCCGCCGACGCCGTGCTCGCCGCGACCCACGCGTACGCGATCGGCCGGGCCGGCGAGGACGTCGTGTACGACATCCGGCACACCCTCGGCGCCCGGCTGCTCCGCTCCCGCCTGCGCTCCTACGACCGCTGGGACCAGGGCGACGTCTTCACCCGGATGGTCACCGACACCTCGCTGGCCCGGGTCTGCATGACGCAGGCGCTCGCCCAGATCGTCACCAGCGCGTTCATGGTCCTCGGCGGCATCGCGATGATGGCCTGGATCGACCCGCTGCTGCTCGCCACCACCCTCGCCTGCCTCGGCACGGCCAGCGCCGTCTCGCTGCTGCTGGCCCGCCGGGTGCGGCTCGTGGCGGTGGCGAACCGGGAGGACACCGGCGTCTACGGTTCCGCCCTGATGCGCGTCCTCGGCGCCCTGCCGACCGTCAAGGCCTCCCGTGCCGAGGAGCGGGAGACCGAGCACCTCGGCGGCCTCGCCGACCGCGCCCGGCGCTCCGGGGTGCGGGTCTCCGCCCTGTCGGCGCTGCTCACCCCGGCGATGAACGTCGGCACCCAGATCGCCCTGACCGTCGTCATCGCGTGGGGCATGGCCCGCGTCGCCACCGGCGACATGGCGCCCGCCGACCTGACGTCGTTCATGATGTACCTGTTCTACCTGGTCGCACCGCTGGTGATGCTCTTCATGTCGATCGCCCAGTTCCAGCAGGGCCGGGCCTCCCTCGACCGCCTCTCCGAGCTCGGGGCGATCGAGCAGGAGGACGCCGGACCACCCGCCCACGCCCCCGTCGACGGCCACGGCCTCGTCTTCGACGGGGTGACCTTCGCCTACCCCGGCAGCGACACCCCCGTCCTCCACGACGTGTCGCTGACCGTCCCCGACCGCGGCCTCACCGCCGTCGTCGGCCCGTCCGGCGCGGGCAAGAGCACGCTCTTCCAGCTCGCCGAACGGCTCCACGAACCGTCCGCCGGCACCATCCGCATCGGCCGCACCGACACCGCCCGCATGCCGCTCGACCAGCTGCGCTCCCTCGTCGGCTACGTCGACCAGGAACACACCCTGCTGCGCGGCACCGTCCGCGAGAACCTCACCTACGCGGCCCCCGGCGCCACCGACCAGGACATCGCCGAGGCCCTGCGGATGGCCCACCTCACCGACGTCGTCGCCGCCCTGCCGGACGGCCTCGACACCGAACTCGGCGAACGCGGCGCCGGCCTGTCCGGCGGCGAGCGCCAGCGCCTGGCCATCGCCCGCACCCTCCTGCAGAAACCCCGGATCGTGCTCCTCGACGAGGCCACCGCCAGCCTCGACGGCGCGTCGGAGGCGGCACTGCGCGACAGCATCGCCGCCATCGCCCGCACCCGCGCCGTCGTCGCCATCGCCCACCGCTTCTCCACCATCACCCGGGCGGACCGGATCATCGTGCTCGACCGGGGCCGCGTGCAGGCCGTCGGCACCCACGCCGACCTCAGCGAGGAGAGCGGCCTCTACCGGCGCCTCGCCGAACACCAGGGGGTCGCCGCATGACGTTCGACGCCGCAGTCGTCGGCACCGGCCCCAACGGCCTCGCCGCCGGCGTCACCCTGGCCCGGGCCGGGCTGCGCGTCGCCCTCTTCGAGGCGGCCGACACCATCGGCGGCGGGCTGCGCACCACGTCGCTGTTCGACAGCGACGTTCAGCACGACGTCTGCGCGGCCGTCCACCCGATGGCCGCCGCCTCCGCGTTCTTCCGCCGCTTCGACCTGCCCGCCCGCGGCGTCCGGCTGCTCCAGCCCGACATCCCCTACGCCCACCCGCTGCCCGGCGGGCGGGCCGCCGCGGCCTGGCGCAGCCTGAGCCGCACCGCCGCCCACCTCGGCCCGGACGGCCGCCGCTGGATGCAGCTCCTCGGGCCGCTCGCCGACCGCTCCCCCGCCGTCGTCGACCTGCTCCTCTCCGACCAGCGCAGCGTGCCGGGCGACCTCCTCGCGCCGCTGCTCCTCGGGGCGCGGGTGCCGTCGCTCGCGACCCGGCTCACGCCCTTCGGGCTCCTGCGCACCGAACCGGCCAGGGCGCTCCTGACCGGCGTGGCCGCGCACGCCGTCGGCAGGCTCCCCTCGGTCACCTCGGCCGCCGTGGCGCTCCTGCTCGCCCACACCGCGCACAGCACCGGCTGGCCGCTCCCCGAGGGCGGCAGCGCCCGCATCGCCGACGCCCTCGCCGCCGACATCACCGCCCACGGCGGCGTCTTCCACACCGGGCAGCGCATCCGCGACCTCGCCGAACTCGGCGACGTCCCGCTCGTGCTGCTCGACGTCGGCCCCAAGGAGTTCCTCGCCATGGCCGGCCCCCGGCTCCCCGAACGCTACCGGCGGTCGCTGCGCCGCTACCGGTACGGGCCGGGGGCGGCGAAGGCGGACTTCCTCACCGACGGGCCGATCCCCTGGACGAACCCGCTCGTGGGCCGGGCCGGCACCGTCCACCTCGGCGGCACCCGGGCCGACATCGTCCGCCGGGAGACGGCGACGGCCGCGGGCCGCCCGGTCGAGGACCCGTTCGTGCTCGTCGTCGACCCGGCCGTGACCGACCCCACCCGCGAGGCCGGCGGCAGGCGACCGGTCTGGGCCTACGCCCACGTCCCGCACGGCGACCCGCGCGACCCGGTCGACCTGATCCGCCGCCGCATCGAGGAGTACGCGCCCGGCTTCGGCGACACGATCGTCGCCTCGCGCGGCCTGTCGGCGCGGCAGTACGAGGAGTACAACCCCAACTACGTCGGCGGCGACATCGGCGCGGGCGCCCTCACCCTCCGCCAGTCCCTGGCCCGCCCGGTGGCCCGATGGAACCCGTACGAGACCCCGCTGCCCGGCGTCTACCTCTGCTCCGCCGCCACCCCGCCGGGGCCGTCCGTCCACGGCATGTGCGGCCACCACGCGGCGCTCGCCGCCCTGCGACGCCACCACGGGCTGCGGACGCCTCCGGCGCTGGCTCCGTACCCGTAGCCGCTCCGCTCAGCGGCCGAGCACCGCACCGCCGTTGAGGCCGATGACCTGGCCGGTCACGTACCCGGCCGCCGGGGACGCGAGGTAGGAGACGGCCTCGGCCACGTCGGCCGGGGTGCCGGCGCGGCCCACCAGGGTGTCGGCCACCTTCTGCGCGTGGAAGGCCTCCGTCCAGCCGTCGCCGAAGATCTCGGTGTCCTCGACGTAGCCGGGCGCGAGGACGTTGACGGTGATCCCGTCCGGGCCCAACTGCCGCGCCAGGCCGAAGGCCCAGCCGTGCAGGGCGGCCTTGGCGGCGGCGTACGAGCCGAGCGAGTGCGGGCCGGCGCCGCCGCGCTGGGCGGCGGCCGAGCTGATCACGACCACGCGGCCCCCGGGCCTGCGCAGGTGGTCCTGCAGGGCGGTGGTGAGGAGGACGGCGGAGAGCAGGTTGCCGTCCAGGTCCTGGCGCCAGGAGCGCGCGAGGGCGGCGAGGCTGCGGTCGGCGGGCGGGGTGACGATCGCTCCCGCGTTGTTCACGAGGGCGTCCACCGGGCCGAGTTCCGCGATCCGCGCGGCGGCGGCCTCGACCGCTTCGGGGTCGGTCAGGTCGACCGGCACGGGCAGGATCCGGCCCGGCCCGACGGTCCGCTCGATCGCGTCCCTGGCCTCGTCGAGGACGGCCGCGCGCCGCCCGAGGATCACCACCCGGTTCCCGTCGGCGGCGAGCCGGGCGGCGATCGCCCGGCCGATGCCGGTGCCGCCGCCGGAGACCACGGCGAGCCGCTCGGCCGCCGCCGTCACTCGCCCGCCTCGTCGTACTCGTAGTAGTCGCGCATGAGCTCGCTCGACCAGGCCGGCTGGCGGACCTCGCCGCGCGGGCCGAACTCGGCCAGGTAGGGCTTGATGTCGAGCACCGGCGTGCCGGCCACCGCGTCCAGGCCCGCGACGTGCAGGTCGAGGCCGTCCACGCGGAGCAGCTCGCAGCGGGAGACTCCCAGCCGGTTGGGCCGGTTCTTGCCGCGCTGGGCGAAGATGCCGACCAGCGGCCAGTCGGTGTTGCCGCGCGGGTGGCGGGCGCCGGTCTCGATCCTGTCCGCCGGCACGCGGTCGAAGTGGTAGACGATCTCCAGGTGGGAGAAGTCCGCCAGCCCGTACAGCGCCTCCTCGCCGAACTGCTCGCCGTCCAGCCGGACGATCGCGGCGACGGCGCCCCAGCGGTCGTCGACCACCTCGTCCCGCCCGCCGACGACGTGCGCCACCGGCCTCGAAGTCACGTCCATGAGCCCCCCGTTCGTCGCGTGATCACGTGGCATCGTAGCCGGTCCCGGCGGCGAGCCTACCGGCCAGTAGTAGAAGGTCCGACGTCCGCAGCACCCGCCCGCCGAACCCGGGCAGCGGCACGTGCAGCGGCTCGGTCCAGGCGGCCGGGATCGCGCCGAGGCCGTACACGGCCCCGGCCAGCGCGCCGGTGACGGCGGCGACGGTGTCGGTGTCCCCGCCGAGGTCGATCGCGGCGCGGACGGCGGCCGGGTAGCCCTCGGTGGTGCGCAGCGCCCACACGGCGGAGCCGAGGCAGGGCCAGACGGCGCCGTTGGGCTCGGTGGCGCGGTCGGGGTGCCAGTCGGGGTCGAGGACGACGGCGTACCGCTCGCGGTGGTCGGGCTCGACGCGGGCCAGGGCGTCCGGGATCGCGGCGAGCGGGTCGGCGCCGTCGAGGGCGTGCCGGACGAGCTCGTGGAGGATCGCCGTGCCCTCCCAGGCGGCGCCGTCGCCGTGGGTGAGGGCGGAGATCCGGCGGGCGGCGGCCATGGTGGCCTCGCGCCCGGCGGGGGCGAAGGCGACGGCGGAGGGGGCGGCGCGCATGAGGGCGCCGTTGCCGGCGGCGCGCATGGTGGTGTTGAAGTGGATGGCGGCGGCCAGGTTCCAGGTGTGGCCGTTGGTGAGGACGTCCTCGGTCTGGATGCCCACGTCCTTCGGCTCGGACGCCACCCAGCGCTGGAACCGGGCGAAGATGTCCGGCAGGTCCAACTCGCCCTTGTCCAGCAGCGATTCGGCGACGAGGACGGCCATCTGCGTGTCGTCCGTCGCCTCGCCGCGCTCCCAGCCGCCGCCCGCGACCATCTCGCCGTCGCCGTCGGGGAAGCGGGCCGAGAAGGCCCCGGCGGGCCCGAACTCGTACGGCGCGCCGAGGGCGTCGCCCACGGCGGAGCCGATCACCGCGCCTGCCGCGCGGTCCTGCCAGTCACGTCCGGTCACTCGGGTCACTCGGGTCACTCGGGTCATTCGGGGAGAGTAGCGGCCGGGTGGCGGAGGATGTCGAGCACCACTGCGCCGTCCACCGTCTCCTTCTCGACCAGCAGTGCGGCCAACTCGTCGAGGTGGTGGCGGTGTTCGCGCAGCAGACCGATGGCGCGCCGCTCGGCGCCGCGCAGCAGGGCGGCGACGGCCTCGTCGATCGCGCGCTGGGTCTCCTCGGAGTAGGGGCGGCGCAGCAGGTCCTCGGGGCTCTCGCCGAGGTAGTGGGGGGAGCCCGAGGCGTAGCCGACCGGACCGAGGTCCGGGGAGAGGCCGAACTCGCGGACCATCCGGGTGGCGACGGAGGTGGCGTTGGCGAGGTCGTTGGCCGCGCCGGTGGAGCCCTCGCCGAAGACGACCAACTCGGCTGCCCGTCCGCCGAGTTGCACGGCTAGCAGGTCGGTCAGGTAGCTCTCGCTGTACAGGTGCCGCTCGGCCTCGGGGAGTTGTTCGGTGGCGCCGAGGGCGACGCCGGCCGGGAGGATGGTGACCTTGGCGACGGGGTCGGCGTGCTCGCACAGCGCGGCCATCAGCGCGTGCCCGGACTCGTGGACGGCGACGGCGTGCCGCTCGTCGGGCAGCAGCGCGTTGGAGGACTCGCGGCGGCCGAGCAGGACGCGGTCGCGCGCGGTGTCGAGGTCGTCGGCGGTGATGGTGGCCCGGTCGGCGCGGACGGCGTTGATGGCGGCCTCGTTGACGAGGTTGGCGAGGTCGGCGCCGGAGAAGCCCGGGGTGCCGCGGGCGATCCGGTCGAGGTCGGCGTCCGGGGCGAGGGTCTTGCCGACGACGTGGACGGCGAGGATCGCGGCCCGCTCGCGCTGGTTGGGCAGCGGTACGGTGACCTGCCGGTCGAAGCGGCCGGGGCGCAGCAGCGCCGGGTCGAGGGCGTCGGGCCGGTTGGTGGCGGCGATGACGACGATGCCGGTGCTCTGGTCGAAGCCGTCCATCTCGGCGAGCAGCTGGTTGAGGGTCTGCTCGCGCTCGTCGTTGCCGCCGAGCCGGGAGCCGCCCGCGCGGCGGGCGCCGACGGCGTCGATCTCGTCGATGAAGATGATGGACGGTGCGCGCTTGCGGGCCTCGTCGAAGAGGTCGCGGACGCGGGAGGCGCCGACGCCGACGAACATCTCGACGAAGCCGGAGCCGGTGACGGACAGGAACGGCACCTCGGCCTCGCCGGCGACGGCGCGGGCCAGCAGGGTCTTGCCGGTGCCGGGCGGCCCGACCATGATCACTCCGCGCGGCCCCTTGGCCCCTGCGGCGGCGTACCGCCCGGGGCTGCGCAGGTAGTCGACGACCTCGCTGACCTCCTGCTTCACGCCCTCGTACCCGGCCACGTCGGCGAAGCCGGTGGCGGGCCGCTCGGCCTCGATGATCTTCGCCCGGGAGCGCCCGATCGCGCTCAGGCCGCCGGTGACCGAGCGGGCGGCGAGCCGGCCGGACCACAGGAAGAGCCCGCCGAAGACCAGCAGCGGCAGGAACAGCAGCAGCGTGGACCAGATCGAGCTGCCGCCGGTGCGGCTGCCGGTGACGTCCACGTGTTGCGCGGAGAGGGACTGGCTGAGCTGCGTGGTGTCCAGGGCGGTCGGGATCTGGCTGGTGAAGCGGGTGCCGTCCTTGAGGGTGCCGCTGACGCCGCCGGTGTCCGTCACGTTCACCGTCTTGACCTGGCCCGTGTCGACCCGGCCGACGAAGTCGGAGTACCCGTACTTGGTGCCGGCCGGGCCCGGGGCCTGGACGACGAGCAGCAGGATCAGGGCCAGCAGGGCGCCCACGGGCAGCAGCCAGCGACGCACGCTCGGGGGCGACGGCTTGGGCGGCGTCGGCTTGAACGGGTTGGGTTTCGGCCCTCCGGGCGGGGTGGGGCCCGGCGAGGAGGGACCCGGCGGGGTGGCCAGGTGCTGCGTGGTCGGGTTCCGGGTGGCCGGGTGCCGGGTGGCCGGGTGCCGGGTGGCGCGCAGGCGGATCCGTCCGGTCATCTGCGCTCACCGCCTCTCCGGAGGCGGCCGGGCGGGGTGACCGCCGGGGCCTCCGTCTCCATGGTCGGACGAGACGGCCCCGGACGGGAGTGGATCAGGAGCGGAAGACCCTCCCCCGGCCCTCCCGGGTCGGTCAGGAGAAGTCGAGCGACCCCGTCCGGGTGCGCTTGAGCTCGAAGAACTTCGGGTACGCGGCCAGCGCCCGGACGCCGTCGAAGATCCGCACCGCGTCCTCGCCGCGCGGGATCCCGGTCAGCACCGGGCCGAAGAACGCGACGCCGTCCACGTGGATCGTCGGCGTGCCGACCTCCTCGCCGACCGGGTCCATCCCCTCGTGGTGGCTCTTGCGCAGCGCGATGTCGTACGCGGTGCTCCCGGCCGCGTCGGCGAGGTCCTCCGGCAGGCCGGCCTCGGCGAGCGCCTCCCGGATGACCGTCCCGTCGGCCTCGCGGTCCTGGTCGTGCAGGCGGGTGCCGAGCGCGGTGTACAGGTCGCGCAGCACGTGCTCGCCGAACCGTTCGGCGGCGGCGATGCAGACCCGGACCGGGCCCCAGCCGGTGGTCAGCAGGCGCTGGTAGCGCTCGGGCAGGCCCTCGCGGCCCTCGTTGAGGACGGACAGGCTCATCACGCGGAACGTCAGGTCGAGCTCGCGCTCGCGCTCGACCTCCAGGATCCACCGGGAGGTGATCCAGGCGAACGGGCAGATCGGGTCGAAGTAGAAGTCAACTTTGGTGGTCACGGTGAGGAGCCTAGGCGCCGAGTGGACCGCTGGACAGTGCCAATCAGACCTGGTTCGAGTGGGCCACTTGGACTTGTCCAAGCGACCGTGGGCCACGTGCCAGTGAACTAGCCCTGGCCGCACACCGTGCCGTCGGCCGGCACCTTGCCGTCGAGCAGGTAGGCGTCCACCGTCGTCTTCAGGCACGGGTTGCCGGTGTTGTACCCGCCGTGGCCCTCGCCCTGGAGCGTCACCGTGACGCCCACGCCCGCGCCCAGCTGCTGCGCCATCGTCCTGGCGCCCTCGACCGGGGTGGCCGGGTCGCCGGTGGTGCCGACCACCAGGATCGGCGCGGCGCCGGCGGCGGAGACCTCGGGGTGGTCGGTCCTGCCGGCGACCGGCCAGCCGGTGCAGCCGGTCAGGCCCCACGCGGTGAACGCGCCGAAGACCGGCGAGGCGTCCTTGAACTGCGGCAGCTGCTGCTCGACGTCCTGGTCCGAGTAGCGCTGCTTGGCGTCCACGCAGCTGATCGCCCGGTTCGCCGCGTTGAGGTCGTTGTAGTGCCCGCTCGGGTCGCGCCCGAGGAGACCGTCGGCGAGCTGGAGCAGCACCGTGCCGGTGCCCCGCTGCATCGCCTCGGTGAGCCCGGCGGCCAGCGCCGGCCACGTCTCCTGGCTGTACAGCGCGCCCGCGATGCCGGTGACGGCGAGGCTCTCGGTCAGCTGACGCCCGCTGTCGGTCGGCAGCGGCTTCTGCTCCAGCGACTGCAGCAGTCCGGTGACCCGGGCGGTGCCGTCGGCACCGCCGCTGCCGGTCGGGCAGTCCGGCACGCCGGTGGAACAGGCCTTCATGAAGTCCTCCAGGGCGAGCTGGAAGCCCTTGGCCTGGCCGAGCGAGGACTGGGCCGGGTCCTTCGTCGGGTCCACCACCGAGTCCAGCACGGCGCGGCCGACCTGCTGCGGGAACAGGTGTGCGTAGACGCCGCCGAGTTGGGTGCCGTAGCTGATGCCGAAGTAGTGCAGCTGCTGGTCCCCGAGGGCCTGCCGCATGAGGTCCATGTCGCGGGCGGCGCTCTCGGTGTCCACGAAGGGCAGCACCGGGCCGGAGTTGCGCTCGCACGCCGAGTTGAACTGCGCGGTGCTCTCGTCGAGCGCCTTGACGGCCGCCGGGCTGTCGGGGGTGTTGTCGATCGCGTTGGCGGCGTCCATCGCCTTGTCGTCCAGGCACTTCACCCCGGCGCTCGCACCGACCCCGCGCGGGTCGAAACTCACCAGGTCGTAGCGGGTGTTGAGGGAGGCGTAGGTGTCCGCGAGCGCCGGCAGCGTGGTGATGCCCGAGCCGCCGGGGCCGCCGAAGTTGAACACCAGCGAACCGATCCGGTGCTGCTCGTCCTTGGCCCGGGAGCGGATCAGTGCGAGGTCGATCGTGCCGCCGCCCGGTTTGGCGTAGTCCAGCGGGGCCTTGAGCGTCGCGCACTGCCAGTCCCCCGCGGGCGGGGTGCCGCCGCCCTGCGCGGCGTCCGGCGCGCCGCACGCGTGCCAGTCGAGCTGCTGGACCGCCGCGGGCGCCGCCGTCGCCGGCGCGGCCGGCACGGGCTCGGCGGCGGGCGCGGCCCCGCCCTGGCAGCCGGCCGACGAGGTGAGGAGCAGCGCGCTCAGCCCGAGCGCTCCGGCACCGCGGACGACGGTGTGCATGGGGACTCCACCTCTCGGAAGGCCGGACGGCGCGATCGGCCCCCGGACTGGCGAACGGGCGCGCGAGCGGGCGCACGCCGGGGCCGCACACGCCCCGCGCCCGTCCGCTCACCCTAGGTGTGCGCGACCTCACGCGCCCTCCGGAGTCCGCCGTCGGGGGGCGCGTGCCGCCCGCCGTCCCACCGGCCGTCCGGGTGGGGCGGACGCGCCGCGGCACCCCGGCGCCGTGCGTGCCGGGGTGCCGGGGTGCCGCGGGGCCGATGGCGGGGGCTACTTGGGCATCTCGTTCCAGAGCCGGTCGGGGCCCTTGCCGGTGAGGCGGGCCCAGATGCCGTCGTCGTTCGGGTTCAGGTTCAGCTTGTAGGCGAGGTCGGGCTGGCGGTAGGTCTTGGAGACGTAGTCGATGAAGCGGGCAGTGGCCTGGTAGCCGCTGTTGTAGTGGTCGTCCGGGCCGAAGTGCTGGGCGCCGGTGCCGGGCTGGAAGTTGTAGTCGCGCACCCAGTCCGCGAGGCCCTCGCCCATCCAGCCGTGGTCCCTGTCCGGGCCGTTGGGGTTGTTCCAGACCGCGACGTGCACGGCCTCGTGCACCAGGAAGCCGGTGTCGTTCCGGTTGCCCCGCACGTAGCCGATGTTGACGTGGATCTCGTTGACGCCGCCGTTGGGCTTCGTCGCGTAGGCGGGGTACTGGGTCAGCGACGGGTCCATGATGATCTTGAAGTAGGAGGGTGCCTGGAACGCCCCCCGGATGATGAGGTTGGAGATCTGCGGGTAGTAGGCCGCGACGGTCTGCTTCTGCTGCTCCAGCCACGGGCCGAGGTCGGGGGCCTGGGAGTAGTCCAGGTCGATGGTCGGGCGGCCGGTGGCGGGCGGGGTGGTGGCGGAGTTCTTGTCCAGGTTCCAGGACTGTGCCAGGTCGCCGGCGTTGCAGGCGGTCACCTTCGCGTTGAGGTCGGCACCGCGGGTGAGGCAGAGGTTGCCGTCCGAGACGCTGTGCAGCAGCCACGCGCGGCCGTTGCCCGTCGAAGTGTTCTCCAGCCACCAGCGCTGGTTGTCGGCGCCGACGTAGTTCCAGGAGCCGACGGTGTTGCGGCCCTTGTCGCGGTCGACCGCGTTGTTGGTGCCGGGCACCTTGATCGACCAGGTGCCGTTGCCCTCGTCCCGGATCGTCCACGCCTGCTGCGCGGAGGACTCGTTCCAGTCGCGGATCACCACGTTGGTGCCGTTGTTCCGACTGTCCCACTGCAGGGCGCCGCCCGCGTAGCTGGAGATGCGGTAGTCGGCGCCGCTGGCCGGCAGCGACTCGGCCGCGCTCGCGCTCTGGGCACCCAGGGCCATGCCGGACACGACGGTCGCGGCGGACAGGACGGCGGCCGCGGCCGCCCGACGGATGATCATGTCGAAGCTCTCCTCCCGGCCGGTCCCGGTGGACCGGTCTGCGGGGACATGCCACCGCCCGGCGGTGTACGCGGCGTCGACGGTTCGTCAACGGACTCGTTGACGGCGGCGCCGGCGGCGGCGCTGACGGCGACGTTGGCAGCGGCACTGACGGGGCGCCGGCGGCGGCGCTGACGGAGGTGCGCGCGGAGGTGCGCGCGGAGTGATCGGCTCCCGATGGGGTCGTCGACGAACCGTCCGCTCCACCAGCCGCTTTTCCGGACCCCTCTGCGGTCGCGTCAAGTCGGCGTTTATAGGCTGGTGAGAGGGTCGGTTGGAACGCGACCGAAGGTCCCGGCCCGGGCCCACGGCGGCGGGACGCGACGATGTACGGGGTCGAGGAGGATCATGCGTGGCACCACGCTCGGTGACCGCTACCGGTTGGACGAGTGGCTCGGTGGCGGTTCGATGGGCGACGTCTGGCTCGCCGAGGACGAGGTCCTCGGGCGCCGGGTGGCCGTCAAGGTCCTGAAACCGGCGCTGCTGGACGAACCGGGCTTCGCGGAGCGGTTCCACGAGGAGGCCCGGGTGATGGCCCGGCTGCGCCACCCCGGCATCGTCGGCGTGCACGACTTCGGCTCCGGCCGGCTCGACGGCGGCCACTCCTGGACGACCGCCTGGGGCAGCACCGGCCGCCCGATCGCCTACCTCGTCATGGAGCTCATCGACGGCGAGCCGCTCAGCGACGTCCTGAAGCGGCGCGGCCGCCTCGACGCTCCCGAGGCGCTCGGCCTGGCCCTCCAGGTGCTGGAGGCGCTGACGGCCGCGCACGAGGCCGGCGTCGTCCACCGGGACATCAAGCCGGACAACCTGATGGTCCGCGACGAACGCGTCGTGATCGCCGACTTCGGCATCGCCCGCCCCGGCTGCGACACCCGGCTGACCGTGCCCGGCATGGTCCTCGGCACCGCCGCCTACCAGGCGCCCGAGCAGGCCTCGACCGGTGCGGTCAGCGCCGCGGCCGACCTGTACGCGCTCGGCGTCGTGCTCTACGAGTGCCTGTCCGGGCAGCTGCCGTACCACGGGGAGACGGCCCTGGAGGTCATCCTCAAGCACCTGACCACCCCCGTGCCGCCGCTGCCGGCGGACGTCCCGGCCCCGGTCCGGGCGCTGGTGGCACGCGCGATGGCGAAGGACCCCGGCGAGCGCTGGCCGGACGCCGCCACCATGGCCGCGGCCGCCCGGGCCGCGCGCGACGGGGGGCCGGGGGGGGTGGTGGGGGCCACCGTGTGCGTGTCGCCCGCGAGCAGGTCCCACCGGCCGGCGGGACGGCCGGCG
>NZ_JBHWGD010000061.1:24148-53752 GCF_042733235.1 Kitasatospora sp. NPDC059722 | reverse complement strand
GACCGGCGCGCGACTGTGAGGGTGGTCGGCCGGCTGTGTCGGGGGGGTCTCCCCGCCCTGACGGCGCCGTCCCGCCCGCGGGGCCCCCCCCCCCCCGCCCGTGGAGGCCCCGGAGACCGGTGGCACGCCGGACCTGGACCACGCCCCGGCTGGTCCGCGTCCTCACCGGCACCTGCCTCGCCGCCCTCGCCCTCTCCGGCGTCGTCACCGCCACCGTCCTCGGCGGCGCCCACGACGGCACCGACGCCATCGGGCACAAGGCCGCCCCGCAGGTCGTCCGCTCCGCCGACCTCTACTTCGCGCTCAACGACATGGACGCGCAGGCCGCCAACCTCCTCCTCTACGGCGCCGACCCGGACTTCGCCAAGGCCCGCCGCGAGAGCCTCGACACCTACGACCAGCGTCGGAACCAGGCCGCCACCGACCTCCAGCAGGTCGCCGAGGCCACCGCCGACGACCCCGCCGGGCGCGCCGCCGTCCAGAGCGTCATCGACGAACTCGGCCGCTACCAGGCCCTCGTGGCCCAGGCCCAGCTCCTCGACGACCAGGCCCACGCCGCTGCGGGACGCCCGCCCGCGGACGCCCTCGCCGCGTACCGCTCCGCGACCGACCTGCTGCGCCAGCGCCTCCTGCCCGCCGCCGACAGCGTCACCGCCGCCAACGCGGGCACCGTGGAACGCCGGTTCGCCGCCGAACGCGGCGACCTCGGCAGCGGCCGCTGGTGGATCGTCGCCGCCGGGGTGCTCGCCCTCGCGGCCCTCGCCGGGCTCCAGCGGCTGCTCGCCGTCCGGTACCGGCGCGTCCTCAACGCTCCGGTCGCCGCCGCGACCCTGCTCGCCCTCGGCGGGCTCGTGGGCGGTGTCGTCCTGGTGAACCGGGCCGCCGACCACCTCGTCGTCGCCAAGCACGACGCCTTCGACTCGGTCATCGCGCTCAGCCGCGCCCGGGCGACCGCCTACGACCTCAACGCCGACGAGAGCCGCTTCCTCAGCGACCCGGGCCGGGCGGCCGCCTACGAGCAGAGCTACTTCGACAAGACGCAGTCCTTCGCCCGCGTCGGCGGCACCACCCTGGCCGGCTACCCCGCCGCCCTCGCCCCGCTCGCGGACCACCACCGGGCCGACCACACGACGATCGGCTTCGGCGGCTTCCTCGGCGACGAACTGCACAACATCACCTTCGCCGGCGAACAGGACGCCGCCGAGCGGGTGCTGGCGGCCTTCCAGGACTACCAGCGCGACGACCACAAGATCCGCGACCTCAACGCGGCCGGGCGCCTCAAGGAGGCGATCGCCTTCGACACGGGCACCGCCGCCGGTGAGTCCAACGCCGACTTCGCCCGCCTGGCGGCCGCCGTCGACGACGTGCAGGCGATCAACCAGAAGGCCATGGACCGGGCCGTCGCGGCGACGGACGACGACCTGGACGCGGTGACGGCGGCCCTCGGCGCCGCCGTGCTCGCGGTGGCACTGGTCCTCGTCGTCGCGGGTGTCCGCCCGCGCCTGCGTGAGTACGCCTGAGCCCGGATAAGGCCCTCAGCTCCGCGGCGGACGGGCGATGCGCAGCCCGGCCCGGCCCAACTGCGCGGTGATGTCCGCGAGGTACCGCTCGGCGTCGGCCACCGTCCCGATCCCGCCGGCCCGCCGCCGGATCCGGTCGTGCTCCTCCGGGTGCAGGCGCGCCTCCTGGATCGCGGCCGTCTCGACGAACCCGCGCAGCGTCGCCGTGACGGGCCGGCCGGGATCGGCGGGGGCGGCGGCCTCCGCCTTCCAGGTCACGCCCGACTCGGCCGGGTCGGGCAGGGTGCCGGGCGTGTCGCGCGGGGCGTCGGCGGAGAGCAGGTGGAGGAAGTCGTTGGCGCGCGCGTCGCGGTCGGTGAGCGGGGCCAGTCCGAACAGCCGTTCCACGGTGGCGAGGAGCGAGCCGTGGTCGTACTGCGTGTGGTCGATCAGGTTGCAGTTCCGTCCGGCCCGGTCGCCCGGCGCGGCCGCCGGGACCCACGGCGAGACGACGACGGCGGGCACCCGGACGCCGAGCCGGTCGAAGCGGAAGCCGTGGGCGCTGTGCTCCGGGTCGGTGCGGTCGCCCGGCGGGACGGCGGCGGGCGGCGGCACGTGGTCGTAGAAGCCGCCGTGCTCGTCGTAGGTGATGACGAGCACGCTGGACTCCCAGAGCGGCGAGCGCCGGAGCGCCTCGTAGACGTTCTTGATCAGGGCCTCGCCGTCGGTCACGTCGTCGAGCGGGTGCTGGCTGTTGCCGCAGCGGAAGTCGCCGCCGTGGGTGAGGACGTGCCCGTAGTCCGGCTCGATGAAGGTGTAGGCGGCCGGGTACGCGGGGTCCTGGAGGTGCTCGGCCAGGTCGTCGAGGTGGTGGTAGTGCTCGACGGTCGTCGGCAGGTCCATCCCGGCCAGCGCGCTGACCTGGGGCAGGGCGTCGCCGGCGTAGACGCGCCACGGCAGGCCCTTGCCGTCCAGGGCCTCGTAGAGCGTCCCGTGCTCGAAGGTGTAGCCGCTGAGGCGCGAGCGGACGGTGTCGACCGGGTCGGGGCTGTGGTCGAGGCCGGCCGAGCTCGCCGCGTGCAGGAAGAAGCGGTTGGGCCAGGTCGGCCCGGGCAGGGCGGAGAACCAGCGGTCGCAGACGGCGAACTCGCGGGCCAGGGTGCTGAGGACGGGGAGCTGCTCGGCGGTGAAGCAGGCCATGACGGCGCCGGGGTCGGCGAGGCCCTCGGCGTCCTTCTTCACCGTCGCCTCGTTGGCGTAGTTGTCGACGAAGCCGCCCAGGGTGATCGGCGGGTAGGTGCCGTCGTAGGCGCACCGGTCGTCGTGCGGGCTGCCGGTGATGGGGGTCGAGGCGAGCTGGAGCCGGACGTCGCAGAACTCGTGCGGCGGGTCGACGGGCAGCGCGAAGGGCGCGCCGATCCGCACGGGGTACTCGGTGCCCGCGTGGCGGTTGCTCGCGCGGGTGTCGGGGCCGTCGACGGTGGTCGGGGCGCCCGTGACCGCGTCCGTGCCGACGCCGTGATGGAGGACGCCGTCGGTCACCGTGCCCGTCGACACCCCCAGCATGTGGTCGAAGGAGCGGTTCTCCAGGACGAGGACGAAGACGTGCCGGATCCGGCCCTGCGGCGTCGGCGCCCGGCCGGCCCGCAGCCCGGCGAGCCAGGCCCGCCACTCCTCGCGCTCGTGGGTGATCGCCTGCCGGATGCGTTCGATGGGCTCCATGGGGGCCACCCCAGCACCGGTGGTGACGGACCGTCAAAGACCCACGCCGGTCCGTCCGGGCGGTCGGCCGGATGCGCTGATGGATGTCAGTCGTCCGCGTGGAGCTCGGTGGGCGTGGCGATGACGTCCACGAGGGCGTCGCCGCGCAGGACGGTGAGGGGCAGGGGGTGGCCGATGGCGTCGGCGAGCATGAGGCGCTGGAGGGACTGGGCGGTGCTCATCGGCTCGCCGGCCGCGGTGAGGAGGAGGTCGCCCTGGCGGAGGCCCGCCCTGGCGGCGGGGGCGTGCGGGACGACCTCGACGATCCGCAGGCCCGCCTGTTGCCCGGTGCGCCGGCGCAGCGCGGGCGGCAGGGGTGCGGGGACGCCCGCGAGGCCGAGGTAGGCGCGGCGGATGCGGCCCTCGGCGAGGAGGGCGGCGATGATCTGCCGGCTGGTCGCGTTGATGGGGACGGCGAGGCCGAGGCCGTTGCCCGCGACCGCCGTGGTGATGCCGACCACCTCGCCGTCCGCCGTGGTGAGCGCGCCGCCGGAGTTGCCGGGGTTGAGGGCGGCGTCGGTCTGGATGACGTCGTCGATGACCCGCACGGCGCTGCCCGCCCGCGCGGGCAGCGAGCGGCCGAGGGCGCTGACGACGCCCGCCGTGACGGTGCCCGCCAGCCCGAGCGGATTGCCGACGGCGACGACCAACTGGCCGACGCGCAGTGCCGTGGCCTCGCCGAGCCGCACCGGCGGCGGGGTGGCGCCGTCGGCGCGCAGGACGGCGAGGTCGGAGAGCGGGTCGGTGCCGATGGTGTGGAACGGCGCGCTGGTGCCGTCGCCGAAGGCGAGCGTGCCGGCGTCGGCGTGGCCGACGACGTGGGCGTTGGTCAGGAGGAAGCCGTCCTCGGTGAAGACCACGGCGGAGCCGAGCGCGGTGGAGAACCAGCCGCCCCGGCCGCGCCGGGGCACCTGGAGGGCGGCGACCCGTGGGGTCACGGCCTCGGCGACGGAGGTCACGATCCGCGAGTAGGCGTCGAGGGCCGCCGCACCCTCGTCGGTGGCGCGGCCCGGCCCGGAGATGTCGGTCACCTGGCACCCCTTCGTGAGAGAGGGTTCTCCCCGGTGCCAACAACGCGGAGCCGCCCGGACTTCCGCGACGGCTGCGAGGGCCCGTTCCCGCTGCGGCTATTCCAGCGAGCCGCTCAGCAGCGCCGCCGCCGAGCAGGTCGCGGGCGCCGGGCCGCTCGCCGGCAGGCCCACCTGGCGGCAGGTGACGGTGACAGTGAGCTTCTGCTTCTCGCCGACGAGGATCGGCGAGCCCCAGTGGAAGTCCTGTTCGCGGAAGTTCTCCAGGGCGGGCGCGAGCAGGGGCGCGTCGCCGACGGCGATGGTGATGGTGCCGGCGTCGCCCTGCGGGTTCTCCAGGACGAGGTCGGTCAGCCGCAGCGTCTTGCCGTCCGGCACCTGGTAGGTCTCGGTCCGGGTGGAGCCGGCCGGGGCGGTCGCCTTGAGCCGCTGGGAGAAGAGCGCCGCCCCCGGCGCCGGCACCAGGCCGGTGCCGGGCGTCACGGCCGGCCGCGGGGAGGCCGTTCCCGCCCCCGAGGCCGCCTGCTGCGCGGCCTGCTGGGCGGCCGCGGCGGCGCCCTGGGCGTCGGCGGCCTTCTGCTTCGCGTCCGCCGCCTGCGACTGGGCGGCCGTGACCGGGCCGGCCACGGCGTTCTTCGCGGTCGAGCGCACGGCCGGCCGGAGCAGCCCGAACCAGGCCGCGGCGAGTGCCCCGGCGAGTGCCACCACCGCGATCGCCGCCTTCAACAGGCCCTTGGGCAGCACCGGTCGCTGGAGGTAGGTGCCGTCCAGTGCGATCGGCTCGCCCTCGCCCGGGGTCACCACGATCTGGAACGCGTGCGGCACGGCGGTGCCGCGCCACAGCCGCCGCGCGGGCCGCACGTCGGCCCGGACGAACACCGCCCGGCCCGGCTCGACCGTCGTCGCGGCGGCCGGGAGCGCGAAGCGCAGCAGCCCACCCCGGTCGCTGCCGGCCAGCGTCACCGAGACCGGCAGGTTGCCCCGGTTGTCGACCGCCACCTGGTGCCGGCCGCGTCCGCGCCCCTGCGACATGCGGGGCGTCAACTCCGCCGTCAGCCCGGCGAACGGCAGCACCTCGACCACGCCCTCGGGCACCGTCGCCTGCTCCGGCCGCTCCTGCGGCACCACCCGCACGCCGAACGGGACCGGCCCGGCCGGCGTCGTGCTCTCCCGCGGCGGGCGGAAGCGCAGCACGACCCGCCCGGCCGTCCCGGGGTAGAGCGAGAGCGACTCCGGCTCCACGGCCGTCCAGGCCCCGGCCGGGCCGAGCACCTCGAAGCGGTACGCCTCGACGAGCTCGCCGCCGTTGCGCACCTCCAGCGAGGCCTGCGCCTCCTCGCCGGGCAGCACCTGGACGGCGGACGGGTCGAGGTGGGCCGATGTGGTCGTCATGCGCCGAGCGTAGGAAGCCGTCCGGCGGTGGGCAGGTGCCCGGCGGCCAGCCTTCGGGGCAGTTCCGCTGCCCGTTAAGTCGTTGTGGAGTGCCTGATGATTTGCCGGGTGTTGACTCGTCGGGACGGGAAGCGCCCGGCGGTCCGCCGACCGCCGGGCCGGGGGCGCCCGCGGGTACGGCCGGGCGCGCGAGGGTGGAGGACGCGATGCGCTATCACGGCAACACCGGCGGCGACCGGATCCCGGTCCGGATCACCGCCGAGGACCCGGTCTCACGGGCCGGGCTGGCGGGCCAGCTGCGCACCTGCCCGGAGGTCCGCCTGCTGGACGGCGCCGGGCAGGACGGGCCCGACGAGTCGGACGGGGAGGACGGGCGGACCGTCGTGGTCGTCGCGGTGGACAAGGTGGGGGAGGAGGCGCTGCGGACGCTCCGCCAGCTGCGCCGCACGGCGGCCGGGCGGATCGTCCTGGTCGGCACCGAACTGGACGACGCCGGGCTGGTCGCGGCCGTGGAGTGCGGCGTGGTCGGGGTGGTCCGGCGGCGGGAGGCGACGGCCGAACGGCTGGTGCAGGTGATCATCGCGGCGGCGCGCGGCGAGGGCAGCGTCCCGGCGGACCTCCTCGGCCGTCTGCTGGAGCAGGTGGGCCGCTTGCAGCGCCAGGTGCTCGACCCGCGCGGCCTGGCCTTCACCGGGCTGGCGCCGCGCGAGGTGGAGGTGCTGCGGCTGGTCGCGGCCGGCCGGGACACGGCGGAGATCGCCGAGGAACTCTCCTTCTCGGAGCGGACGGTGAAGAACGTCCTGCACGAGGTGACCACCCGGCTCCAGCTGCGCAACCGCTCGCACGCCGTGGCGTACGCGCTGCGCGAGGGGCTGATCTGAGCCGCGTATGTGAGAGCCGGACAGTGTCGCGTGCCCGAGGGCCGGACCGCGTCGCGTGCGCGATGCGCGAGGAGCTGATCTGAGCCGCGTGCGCGAGGGCCGGACAGCGTCGCGTGCGCGCTGCGCGAGGGCTGATCCGACGGCGCCCGTGGCCCGATCGGGCAGGCACCGCTACCCGGACCGCTGCCCCGGCCGCTGCTGCCGGTCGGGGTGGCGGCGGCCAGGGTTGCGGTGAGGAGGAGCATCCGGATGCCGTCGGCCCGCCCCCGGCGTGCGCGGGGGAACCGTCCGGGGGACACGGTGCGACGACGCGTTACGACCCAGGGCCCGCTGCGGCGGTCGTTCCTGGCGCTGCTCTCGACGGCGCTGGTGGCGGCCCTGCTGGTGGCCGTCTCGGCGGCGGTCCGCCCGGGGCGCCCGGAGCCGATGGCGCCCGCCGCGGCCGAACCGGCGCCCGGGCGGATCGCCTACACCTCCGAGGACCAGGAGCACCGCGCCCTGGCCCTGGCCGACGGCGGCCGGCTGACCGCGCTGCTCGGCGCCGCCCAGGCGGGTGACGACTGCCAGCCGTCCGCCCGCGGCGACACGGTGGTGTGGGTGAGCGACCGCAGCGGCACCGGTGAGAGCCTGCTGTGGCGCCAGGGCGCCGGGCCGGTCAAGGTGCTGCTGGAGCGCCCGGGTTGGCGGCTCAAGCACCCGGTGCTCTCCCCGGACGGCGCCTGGGTGGCCTTCACCTCCTGGCAGCCGGGCGCGTCGGACCCGAGCCGCGACTGGTGCCGGCAGACCTCCCTCGCCGATCCGGACACTCCGGGGGCCGACGGCGCCGACCGCACGGCCTCGATCTGGGTGGTCAGGACCGACGGCGGCGAGCTGCGCCGCGTGGTGGTCGGCGGCGGCTGGGCGAGCTGGTCGCCGGACGGCGGCGCGCTCGCGTTCGAGCGCGGCGGGAAGCTCTTCCGGGTCCCGGTCGCGCCCGGCGGTACGGCGGTGCCCGTCGACACCGGCCCGGACCCGGCGCACCGGCCCGCCTGGGAGCCGTCGGCCGGGGCCGGGCACGACCGGATCGCCTTCGTCACCGTCCAGGGCGGCTACCAGGAGCTGGCGCTGGTCCCGGCGCGGGGCGGGGCCGTGCGGCCGGTCGCCCGGGGGTCCCGGAGCCAGTGGGTGAACAGCGACGTCGCGTGGTCGCCGGACGGTGGCGCGCTGGCCTTCCTCTCCGACGGCGTCTTCCGCGTCGACCCGGCGGGCACCTGCCCGGCCTGCCCCGGCACGACCGTGCTGGACGGCGTCAACAACACCGTGGAGTCGGCCGGGTGGTACACCCCGGCGGGCGGGACGCCGACGGTCCTCGTCACGCGGCTCACCGAGTACGTGCCGCGGATCGAGGGCGTCCACCCGGCGCCGCCGCTGGACCGGCTGGACCTCAGGCCGCAGGCGGTGGACGGCACGGAGAGCACCGCCGACCCCGCCTGGTCGCCGGACGGCCGACGGCTCGCCTTCACCCGGACGGAGTACGCCCAGGGCAGCCCGGCGCCCACCGCCGGCCGGCCGCCGACCCGGGTCATGGTCGGCGACGCGACGGACCCCTCCCGCGCCACCGCGCTCGCCGGACAGGGGATCGACCCGGCCATGGACCAGATCGAGCCGGCCTGGTCGCCCGACGGCAGGCGGCTCGCCGTCGTCCAGACCACCCGGAGCTGCACCGACTGCGTCCAGGGCACGGCCGACCGGATCCTCGTGGCCGACGTCTCCGGCGGCGTCGACAAGGCGAAGGTGGTCCTCACCGTCCCCGCGCGCACCCGGAGCGGCTACAACTGCACCTCCACCGACTCCGACCCCGCGTGGTCGCCGGACGGCAGCCGGCTCGCGTTCTCGCGGGCCGGCACGTGCACGCCGATCATCCACCTGGCGGACCTGCGCGAGGCCCCGGCGCTCGCCGCCATCAGCGGCGTGCGGCACCTCTGGTCGGTCGAGGCCGGCGCCGGGGGAGACCAGCGGGACCTCACGGCCGCCCAGTGCGGCGACCCCGACTGCCCCGTCCTCGACGAGCGCCCCGCGTACGCGCCGGACGGCGGCGGGCTCGCCTTCGCCCGGAAGCTGCTGGCCGCCACGCCCGACCCGAACTCCCCGCCGCCCTCGTGCACGTCCGGCTTCTGCCCGCCGCCGAACGGCCCGCCGCGCGCGACCAGCCCGCTGCGCGTCCTGCTGGAGCTCGGCCCCGACGGCGCGAGCTGCCACGGCGTCATCCCGCCCGCCCCGACCTGCCGCACCCTCGGCCCGGTCAACGGCTCGCCGCCGCAGCCGGTGGCCTTCTACCAGCCCGCCGACCCCGCCTGGTCGCCCGACGGCAGGCAGCTCGCCTTCGACACCGGGATCCGCAACGGCGAAACGCTGTCCGGGCGGATCGCGGTGGCCGACGCGGCGACCGGGACCGGGCAGGTCCTTCCCGCGCGCTACCTCGCCGATCACCGGCGCCCGTCCTGGCAGCCCACCGCCGACCTCGCCGTCGCCCTGACGGCCGCGCAGCCGCAGGTCTCCCTGGGCGGCACGACCGAACTGACCCTCACCGTCACCAACCTCGGCCCCGCCCCGGCCAAGGGCGTCACCGCCGGACCCGCCCTGCCCGCCGGGCTCCAGGCGGTCGGCGTCCCCGTCTCCTCGCAGGGCACCTGCCCGGCCTCGACGCCGTACCACTGCGCGCTCGGCGGCCTGGCGAAGGGGGCGAGCGCCACCGTCCGGCTCACCGTCAAGGGCGTGGCGACCGGCGCCCAGCGGGCCACCGCCCAGGCGGGCGGCGACGTGCTCGACCCGAGGACCGAGAACGACCAGGCGGAGACCGTGGTCACCGTCCTCGCCCCCGGTCTCGCCGTCACGGCCACGGCGACGCCCGGGTCCGTCCGGCCCGGCGAACCGGTGACGGTCGCCTTCACCGTGCGCAACCAGGGCGACGGGACGGCCTCCGGCGTGACGCTGACGCCCGTGGTGCCGGCCGGGCTGCGCGTCGTGTCCGCGACGCCCGCGTGCCCGTCCACCGGCTGCGTCCTCGGCGATCTCGGGCCGGGCGCGCAGACGGTGGTGGAGGTCGTGGTGACGGGTGACGCGGCGTTCGGCGGGCAGGTCACGGGGACGGTGACCAGCTCGAACGGGGAGCCGGTGACGGCGGGGGCGGGCGTCGTGATCACCGATCCCGGGACGGCGACGCCCACGGCCACGGCCACGATCACTCCTCCGCCGCCGACCGGCACGCCGACCGCGACGCCCACCGGCACGCCGAGCGCCACCCCGCCCGACACGCGCTCGCCCGAGCTCGCCGTCACCGCCGCCGCCGACCCCGCGCTGATCCGCGTCGGGCAGCGGGCCACCGTCACCCTGACCGTCCGCAACGGCGGTGCGGTCCCGGCGGGCGGCGTCGTACTGACACCCGCCGTGCCGTCCGGGCTGCACGTCGAGCAGGGCTGTCCGCCCGCCGGCTGCGCGCTCGGCACGCTGGCGCCCGGGGGCGAGGCGAGCGTGGCCGTCGTGGTCACCGGCACCGCCGCCGGGAGCGCCACGGTGACCGGCACCGCGACCGCCCAGGGCCGGAGCGCCGGCGCCACGGCCACCCTGACCGTCGTCGACCCCGCCGTCACGCTCGACCCGAAGGTCGGCCCGCCCGGGCTCGTCACCCTCGCCCACGGCACCGGCTTCCCGCCCGGCGCCGCCGTCCGCCTGCGCTGGAGCGCGGGCGTCACCGCGGCCGCCGCCCCGGTGACCGCGGCCCCGGACGGCACCTTCACCGCGCCCGTCCTCGCACTCGCCCAGGACACCCTCGGCCCGCGCGAGCTGATCGCCACGCTGCCCGACCTGCCCGCCCTCGGCGAGGTGCGCACCGGGTTCGTGGTCGTGCCCGGCGTCCTCCAGCCCCAGCAGTACCAGGAGCGGCGGTGACACGGTGATCCACGAGGTCGACGAATCGCTGCGCACCCTCGTCCGGACCGAGGCCCTGGACGGCACGGACGTCGAGCTGGTCTTCGACGCGCCCACCCGCGACTGGGCGGCCCGGCGCAACACCCCCACCGTCAACCTCTACCTTTACGACATCAGGGAGGACCTGCGGCGCGGTTCCCGCGGGAGGCAGAACGTCTACGACGAGCAGGGCACGGTCGTCGCGCGGACCCTGCCGCCCCGCTACTTCAAGCTCTCGTACCTGATCAGCGCCTGGACCCAACGGCCGGAGGACGAACACCGGTTGCTGTCCGCGCTGCTCGCCTGCTTCCTGCGGCACACCGCCCTGCCGGCCGACGCCCTCGGCCCCGCGCTCGCCGCCACCGGGCTGCCCGTCCCCGTCGGCATCGCGCTGCCGCCACCCGAGGACCGGGCCTTCGCGGACGTCTGGACGGCGCTCGGCGGGGAGCTCAAACCCTCGCTCGACGTCGTGGTGAGCGCGCCCTTCGCCGTGGCCCCGGTCTACCGGGCCGGACCGCCCGTCCAGGAGGGCCTGGTGCTGCGCAGCGGCGAACTCGCGCCCCCCGCCGGGGAATCGGCCACCGTGCACGCCGCGCCGCGCCGACGGAGGGTGCGATGACCGGCCCCGGCCTCGCCCACCTGCTGGAGCGGCTCGCCCTGGTCGAGGAGCGGGTGCGCCGGGCCGTCACCGCCCGCCGCGCCACCGACCCCGAACCGGACGACCCGTTCCGCGGCCTCTACCTCTCCGACGAGACGGTGCGCCGGCTCCTCGACGAACCGTCGGCCGTCCCCGCCCCCGACGCGGTGGACGCCGAACGGCTGGCGGCCGTCGAGGAGCGGGCGGACGCCGCCGAGCGGGCTGGCCACACCCTCCGACTCCGTTTGCTGGCCGTGGAGTTCGACCTGACTCCGCTCGACACCGAACTCCTCCTCGTCGCCCTCGCACCCGACCTGGACAGCCGCTTCGAACAGCTCTACGGCTACCTCAACGACGACGTCACCCGCCGCCGGCCCACCGCCGGGCTCGCCCTGGCGCTGTGCGGCGCCCCGGCCGCCTCGCCCGCCGCCCGCCGGCGGCTGGACCCGACCGCGCCCCTGGTGGCCCGCGGAATCCTGCTCGTCGAGGAGACCGAACGCCCCTTCCTCAGCCGGTCGTTGCGCGTGCCCGACCGCGTCGCGGCGCACCTGCTCGGGGACGACACCCCCGACCACCGGCTCGCCGACCTCCTCACGCCACTGGAACCCGGGCAACCGGGCACCCCGGCCGCCCCGCTCGGCGCCGCGCTGGCCGGCGGCCTCGCCCTCGCCTACCTGCGCGAACCGCCCGGCGGCTCGGCCCGCACCCTCGCCGCCGACGCGCTGTGCATCGCCGGGCGCCGGGCACTCGCCCTCGACCTCGGGCAGCTCGCCCGCGACCCGGCCGCGCCCGGGGCCGTCGTCGCGGCCGGCCGGGAGGCGGGCCTGACCGGCGCCGGGCTCGTCGCCGGTCCCGTGGAGGCACTCGCCGCCGAACGTCCCGCGCTGCTCCGGGCGTTGGCCGCGCTGCCGTGCCAGGTGCTGCTCACCGGGCGCGTCTCCTGGGAGCCCGAGTGGTCGTCGGCCGTGCCGCTCCTGGTGGACGTGGCCCGCACCGGCGCCGCCACCCGGGCCGCGCTGTGGCGGGCGGCGCTGGGCGGGGCACCCGTCGACCACGACGCCGCCGCCGCCTTCGTCCTCACCCCCGACCAGGTGGAGCGCGCCGTCCGGACCGCGCACCAGCAGGCCGTCCTCGCCGGGGGTCCGCTCACCGAGGACCACCTCCTGCACGGCGCCCGGGCGCAGAACAGCGCCGGGCTGGAGCGCCTGGCCCGGCGGATCCGGCCCACGGTCGGCTGGGCCGACCTCGTCCTGCCCCCGCCCGTCCTGGCTCGGCTGCACGAACTCGCCGCCCGCGCCCGGCACCGCGACCGCGTGCTCGGCGACTGGGCGATGCGGCCCGGCGGCGGGCGCGGGCGCGGCGTCATGGCGCTGTTCGCGGGCGACTCGGGCACCGGGAAGACGATGTCGGCCGAGGTGATCGCCGGCGACCTCGGCCTCGACCTCTACACCGTCGACCTCGCGACGGTGGTCGACAAGTACGTCGGCGAGACCGAGAAGAACCTCGAACGCATCTTCACCGAGGCCGCCGGGGTCAACGCCGTGCTGCTCTTCGACGAGGCCGACGCGATCTTCGGCAAGCGCTCCGAGGTCAAGGACGCCCACGACCGCTACGCCAACGTCGAGAGCGCCTACCTGCTCCAGCGGATGGAGTCCTTCGACGGCCTGGCCGTCCTCGCGACCAACCTGCGCGCCAACCTCGACGACGCCTTCACCCGCCGGCTCGACCTGGTCGTCGACTTCCCCCGGCCCGAGGCCGGCCAGCGGACGGCGCTCTGGGCACGCTGCCTCGGGCCCGCGCTGCCGCGCGCCGACGACCTCGACCTCGAATTCTGCGGCAGCGCCTTCGAGTTGGCCGGCGGTGACATCCGCTCCGCCGCCGTCACCGCCGCGTACCTGGCCGCCGAGGCCGGCCGCCCGGTCGCCATGGCGGACCTGATCGCGGCGGTGGCGCGGGAGTACCGGAAGCTGGGGCGGCTGTGCCTGGAGAGCGAGTTCGGGCCGTACCACGCGCTCACCCGGCTCGCCGCGTAGTGCCCTTTCGGGCAGCGCGGGGTGTCCGGTCGGCACGTCGGGTGCTCCTGGCGGTCGGTTCCCCGGCGCGCAACGCTCGTGATGACGACCGTGGTTGGGGAGTGATGGGATGCGCGATCACGAACTCGGGGCCGAGCAGCTCCCCGACGCCGGGCCCCGGACCGAACGGGCGCCGCACGACCATGCCGGGCTGCTGCTCCGGGCGGCCGCGGGCGGGCGCGCGGGCCTGCTGGGAGCGGGCGGTCTGCTCGGGCTGCAGCGTGCGGTGGGCAATGCCGCCGTCGGCGCGGCGCTGGAGGAGGAGCGTGCGCCGGTCTCTCCCGTGCACGACGTCGTCGCGTCCGGTGGCAACGCCCTTGACGGGGAGGTGCGTTCGGATATGGAGGCCCGTCTCGGCCACGACTTCGGCGACGTCCGCGTGCACACCGACAGTGCCGCCCACGACTCCGCCAAGGCCGTCAACGCCCATGCCTACACCGTCGGTTCGCACATCGTCTTCCAGCGCGATGCCTACGACCCCGGCTCCCACCAGGGCCGGACGACGCTCGCCCACGAGCTCACCCACGTCGTGCAGCAGCGCTCCGGTCCGGTCGACGGCACCCCGGCGGCGGGCGGCATCGCGGTGAGCGACCCGGGCGACCGCTTCGAGCGGGAGGCGGCGACGACGGCCGAGCGGGTGATGGCGGCTCCGGCGGTCCAGCGGGACGTGGAAGAGGAAGAGCCCTCGGTGCAGGGCCTGTTCGTGCAGCGGACGGAGGCGCCCGAGGAGGACGAAGCAGCCGCGTCCCAGGACAGTTGAGAGGCTGCCGCACGTGAAGGCCGTCCCGGAGCGCGCCGACGACCAGGCGGTGGCCCCTGCACGCGCGCCGGCCACCCAGCACGGGGACGGCCCGCCGCCCGCACGGGGGAGGCTCGACCCGCACGCGCTGCGGCGCCTCCAGGCGGGGGCGGGCAATGCAGCGGTGTCCCGGCTGGTCGCGCAGCGGGCGGCGCAGCCCGTCCAGCGCCTCGCCTCCGGCCTCCCGGAGGCACCCGCGAAGACCCAGCCGCAGGACGATCCCCGCTTCCGCGCCGCCGCCGGCGAGATCCGCGCCAAGGGCCGGGCCCTCGCCGGACATCCCCCGCCCGCTGCCGAGGCGCGTGCGGCACAGGACGCCGCCGTCGCCCCGGCCGACGACCGGGAGGCGCAGGCCAAGGCGGCGCAGGTCGGCCGGATGGACGCCGCGAAGCCCGGCGCGTTCGACAAGGCCGCCTTCGTGGCCGCCGTGGAGCGGGCGGTGGCCGCCCAGGCGCCGAAGAACCTCGACGAGGCCGAATCCTTCGCCTCCTCCGGCCGGGCCGACGGGATCAGGAGCCAGGTGCTCGGTCAGGTCACCGCCGGCCGGCAGGCCTCGGCCCGGGACGTCGCCGAGCGGGCGGCCGAGCCTCCGGACCCGTCCCGCGTGGTCGACCGGCCGGTCACCGCCCTGCCCGAGCGCCCCGCCGCCGTCGCCCCGTCGGCCCCCGACCCCGCTGCGATGGCCGTCGCCCCGGCCCCGCCCCCGCAGACCGACCTCTCCGCCACCCCGCAGCGCACCGACGCCACCATGGCCGAGTCCGGCCTCACGCCCGCCCAACTCGCCGCCTCCAACGAGCCGCAGTTCGAATCCGCCCTCGCCGCCAAGCAGGCCGCCGACCACCACGCCGCCACCGCCCCTGCCGCCCTCCGCGCTGCCGAGCAGCAGAAGGTGGCGGCCGAGCGTTCCGCCGCGTCGGCGCTGGGGGCGGCGGGGATGCAGGGAATGGCGGCGGCCCGGACCACGACCGGCGCGCACGTGACGGCCGGCCAGGCCGCCGCCAAGGCCCGCGACGAGGAGGCGCTGGCGAAGGTCTCCGCCGAGCTGAAGGCCGTCTACGACGGGACCAAGGCCGATGTCGACAAGCTGCTCGCCGACCTCGACGGCCAGGTGGGCGCCGCCTTCGACCAGGGCGAGGCCCAGGCCAAGGCGGCCTTCACCGCCGACCACCAGGCCCGGATGCAGCGGTACAAGGACGAGCGGTACGCCGGGGTCTCGGGCGCGGCGCGGTGGGTCGCCGACAAGTTCACCGGCCTTCCGGCGGAGGCGGGCCGGGTCTTCCAACTCTCGCGCGCCCTCTACGAGTCCAGGATGCGCGCGGTCATCTCGGACGTCGCCGATCTGATTGGCCGTCAACTCACCGTCGCCAAGGCGAGGATCGCGCGCGGACGGGAGGCGACCGCCGGGATCGTCACCCGGCAGCCACGCGAACTCCAGCGCTTCGCCGTCGACGCGGCCCGGGAGTTCGGCGGGCGGTTCGCGGAGCTGGATTCGGCCGTCGACGACAAGTCCAAGGCCCTGGTGGACGACCTCGCCCAGCGCTACACCGCCGCGCGCAGCGCCGTCGACGACGAGATCAAGGCCCTCCAGGCCGAGGACAAGGGCCTGCTGGACGCCGCGATGGACGCCCTCGCCGAGACCGCCGCGACCGTCAAGCAGCTCGCCGACCTGCTCGCGGGCGTCGCCTCGCGAGCGGCCGGCGCGGTGCAGCGGATCATCGCGAAGCCGATCGAGTTCCTCGGCCACCTCGTCGACGCCGTCAAGTCCGGCGTCCTGGGCTTCGCCGCCCGGGCCGGCGAGCACCTGAAGCAGGGCCTGAAGGACTGGCTGCTGGGCCGGTTGGCGGCCGGTGGCATCGAACTCCCGGAGGCTCTGGACGCCAAGGGCATCCTCAAGCTCGTCCTGTCGGTCCTCGGCCTGACCTGGGCCAACATCCGGGCCCGCGTGGTGCGGCAGATCCCGGAACCGGCGATGCGGGCGCTGGAGGGCTCCTTCGAGATGGTCCGGGTCCTGATGGCGGAGGGCGTCGGCGGCCTGTGGCGCTGGATCCTCGGGAAGCTCGGCGACCTCAAGGACACGGTGATCGGCGCGATCAAGGACTTCGTCCTGGAGAAGATCGTCACCGCCGGCGTCACGTGGATCGTCTCCCTGCTCAACCCGGCCTCCGCCTTCGTCCGGGCGTGCAAGGCGATCTACGACGTCATCATGTTCTTCGTCCACCAGGCAGCCCGGCTCAAGGACTTCGTCGACACCGTCCTGGACTCGATCGAGGGCATCGCGGCGGGCGCCGGAGGCGGCATCCCCGCGAAGATCGAAGCGGCCCTGGCGAAGGCGCTGCCCCTGGTCCTGGACTTCCTCGCGAGCCTGCTGGGCCTCGGCGGCATCTCGGAGAAGATCCGGGGCATCCTGGAGAAGGTCCAGGCCCCGGTGACGAAGGCCGTCGACTGGGTGATCGGCAAGATCGTCGCGGCGGGGAAGAGCCTCCTGGGCAGGGCGAGGAGCAAGGCTCAGGGGGAGGACACCCCCGAGGGGAAGCAGCGTCGGCTGGATCGCGGGGTGGATGCGGCCGCGCGGCTGCTCGGACGGGTCTCCGGAAGTCCAGTAGGCATCAAGGCGATTCCGGTGCTGTTCGCCGGGATCAAGTCGAGATACGGGATGACCGAACTCGTTCCAGCGGTTCGGAACGGCGCGTGGTCGGTGCGCGGGGCGGTGAACCCGACCAAGTCGGTCGACACCTCGTCGGCCGCGCGGATGGCCCTCGACGTGAGTGACATCGAATTCGGCCAGAGCACGCCGACCGTGGCACAGGTGTGGATGTGCGGAGAGTTCGTCGGGACGTTCAGATCCGGTGGCGGCCTGCACGCCGAACAGCGCGCCATCGCGGCGATCCGTGCGAAGGGCTGGACGGGAATTCGCGAATGGTCCGTCGGCAGGGTGATCAGGATGGACATCAGCCGGTCCCCGTGCGGTCCTGGAGTGCCGGATCTCGCCGACAACCGGAATCACGACTGTGCACACGCCCTTCAGACGGCCGCCCGGGAGCAGAACGCCCGCCTGACGCTGCGGCTGGCGAGCCTCTACGAAGGGCGTGACCATCAGGCAGGGCAATCCGTGGCGAACATCCAGATGCTGCTCGAAGAAGGCCATCGGGTGGAGCCGTGGAACATCCTGGAAGAAATCAACAAGGGTAGGCACGGCAAGCTCAGGATGGAATCCCTGACCCCCGAAGTCCGGGTCAGGTTGGCGCGGAAGGCCGAGATCGTCAACGAGGCGATCGATGCCGTCGGCGGAAGTGCGCGTGCTTGAGGACCGATCCATGTGCTGATTGCCCGATCGGGCACGGGGGGAGACCCGATAGGCCGTACCGGCGGTCATGACCTTGGTCGCCCCGGGACACCAGGCTGGGCGTGGCCGGTTGGGTCCGAAGGGGGCTGAGGGATGCCGTCGTATTTGTCGCCGGGCGTCTACGTCGAAGAGGTCGAGGCGGGTTCGCGTCCGATCGAGGGGGTCGGGACGGCGGTCGCGGCGTTCGTGGGCCTGGCGCCGTGCGGGCCGCCGAACACGCCCACGCTGGTGACCAACTGGAGCCAGTACACCCGGGAGTTCGGGGAGTTCGCCGACGGCTGCTACCTCGCGCACGCGGTCTACGCGTACTTCCTCAACGGCGGCGGTGTCTGCTACGTCGTCCGGGTCGGCGGCGGGAACGCGGCCGCGCCGCCGTCCCCGGGGCCGGTCAAGCGCCGGGGAGGCAAGGCCACGCTCGGCGGGTTCCAGGTCGCCGCGTTGCCGGGTGCGGGCGAGGGGTTGTCGGTCGAGGTCGCGGACGCCGCCGGAGAGTCGCCGGGCGAGGACGCGTTCACGCTGCGGGTCAAGCGCGGCGAGCAGGTCGAGGAGAGCTTCGACGTGTCCGCGAAGCGGGGCCAGCGCACCTACGTGGTGGCGGTGGTCCGGGAGCGTTCGCGGCTGATCGCCGTGGAGGAGGCCGGCGCCCAGGCCGCGGCCCGTCCGGCGAACCAGGAAGTGGCCCTCCCGGCGGCCCCCGCGCAGCCGCAGCCCGTCGGGAGCGCCCCGACGCCCGCCGAGTACGTCGGCAGCGCCGACGACCGCACGGGCCTCGGCGGCCTGGAGGCGGTGGACGAGATCACGATGGTCGCCGTCCCCGACCTGATGAGCGCCTACGAGCAGGGCACGCTGGACGCCGACCAGGTCAAGGCGGTGCAGCACGCGCTGATCGCGCACTGCGAGCTGATGGGCAACCGCGTCGCGATCCTCGACCCCCTGCCCGACCTGACCCCGCAGCAGGTCAAGGAGTGGCGGACGGTCGGCGCCGGCTACGACTCCAAGCACGCTGCCCTGTACTACCCGTGGCTGAAGGTCGCGGACCCGTCCGACGGCCGGCTGCGGTTCGTGCCGCCGAGCGGCGCGATGGCGGGTGTGTGGGCGCGCAACGACGAGAGCCGGGGCGTGCACAAGGCACCCGCGAACGAGGTGGTGCGCGGCGCCGTCGACCTCGCCGTCAACCTGACCAAGGGCGAGCACGACCTGCTCAACCCGATCGGCGTCAACTGCATCCGGGCCTTCCCGGGCCGGGGCATCCGGGTCTGGGGTGCGCGCACCCTCTCCTCCGACCCGAGCTGGCGCTACCTGAACGTGCGCCGGCTCTTCAACTACCTGGAGGAGTCGATCCTGATCGGCACCCAGTGGGTGGTGTTCGAGCCGAACGACGACGCGCTGTGGGCGCGCATCCGGCGGACGATCTCCGCGTTCCTGGTGAACGAGTGGCGCAAGGGCGCGCTGTTCGGCCTCACGCCCGAGGAGGCGTTCTACGTGAAGTGCGACCGGGAGACCAACCCGGCCGAGGGCATCGACGCCGGGCAGGTGATCTGCGAGATCGGCGTCGCGCCGGTGAAGCCCGCCGAATTCGTGGTCTTCCGGCTCTCCCAGTTCTCCGGTGGGACGAGCCTCGTCAACGAGTGAGTACCCGTCGGCGGGTGAGTACTCGTCGACCAGTGAGCAGGGAAAGGCGGTTGGCGCGCGATGGCACTTCCCGACCAGGACAGTTCGGTCGGCCACTCCTTCGGCCTGGAGTTCGACGGCGTGGTGATCAAACAGATCAGCGAGGTGACGGGCCTGAAGATGGAACAGGACGTCATCGAGCTCAAGGCGAACACCGCGGACGGCAAGTACGTGGTCAAGAAGCTCCCCGGCCGCCCGAAGGCGGGCGAGGTCACGCTGACCCGTGGCCTGACCGGCGACAGCAGCTTCGAGAAGTGGATCAAGGACTCCCGCTTCGGCAAGATGGCGCAGGTCAGGAAGGGCGGCGCGATCATCGTCTTCGACTACGAGGGCAACGCGATCAAGCGCTACAACCTCGTCAACGCCTGGCCGAAGAGCCTGGAGATCGGCTCGCTCAAGGCCGGCGACACCAGCGTGCTCACGGAGAAGATCGTCATCACGTACGAATCCATGGACGTGGCTTGAGGCGGCCCTGATGCGACGACAGATGGCCGCCCCGCCCGGGGCGGAACGGGTGGCCGAGCCGGTCGCGTCCGTCGGCGGGCAGCGGGAGCCGATGCGGACCGAGTTCGCGTTCGAGCTGCCGCGCGGGTACCTGGACGACTCCGGACAGGTGCACCGCTCCGGCGTCATGCGGCTCGCGACGGCCCGGGACGAACTGGTGCCGCTGCGGGACGACCGGGTGCGGGAGAACCCCGCGTACCTCTCCGTGGTGCTCCTCGGGCGGGTGGTCACCCGGATCGGGGGCGTCACGGACGTGCACGCGGGCGTGATCGAGGACCTGTTCGCCTCCGACCTGGCGTTCCTCCAGGACTTCTACCGCCGGATCAACGCCGAGGGACACACCCGCGCGCAGGTCACCTGCCCGTCCTGCTCCTGCGACTTCGCGGTCGACCTCGCCGGCGGCCGCCTGGGGGAATCATGACGTACGCGACCGAGCGGTTGTACGAGGAGGTCGCGTACGTCGCCTACCACTTCCACTGGCCGCTGGACTCGATCCTGGACCTGGAACACCCCGAACGGCTGCGCTTCGTCGCACAGATCGGCCGGCTCAACGCCCCGGCCGCGCAGGGACGGTGAGGCGGCGGTGTGGGGGTGGCTGAGGAGGGGGCGGTCCGTCGGCCCTGGGCCGGTGCCGCAGTCGGTGCGGCAATCGGCGGCGCAGGCGGCGGCACGGGGCCCGAGGGGCGACTGGCGCGAGGTGCCGGTGCAGCGGCTCACCTTCGGTGCGCCGGAACTCGTCACGGACCCGGCGGGCTTCCGGGACGGGTTGACGAGCCGGCAGGACCCGTCCTTCCTCGGGCCGCTCGGCCACCTCGTCCACCCGGCGGCGCCGGGCGGGACGGGGGACGGGCTGGTGCGGCCAGCGGGCGGTGCGGGCGGTGCGGGCGGTGCGGGCGCTGTGGCGCGGGAGGCGGGGGCGGAGGCGGCTGGGCCGGATCCGTCGTCGGTGTCGGCTGGGGTGGTCGTGGAGCCGTCGGTCGTGGAGCCGGTGGTTGCGGGGCCGTCGGGCCTGGAGTCGCCGCTCGTGGAGCCGCCGCTCGTGCAGCCCGTGGTTGTGGGGCGGTCGGTCGTGCCGTCATCGGGCGTCGAGCCGTCGATCGTGGAGCCGGTGGTCGTGCCGTCGGCGCCGGGTGCGGCCATGACGGCGGTCGCGCGGTCGGTCGAGCAACTGCCGGTGCGGAAACTGGCGACCGCCGGAGTGCCGGAGCGGCCCCTCGTCGGCGAATCGGCGCCTGAGGCGGCAGTGACGGCAGCGATGGCAGCAACGGAGGCGCCGGCGGTTCCGGCGGTGCCGGTGCAGCGAGTCGAGGAACCGCAGCGGAGGGAGGGCGGACCGTCGACGATGCCGCCTCCCGCCGTGCAGCGGTCGGCGCAGGCGGGACAGCGGGCGGCCGATGCGGTACCCCCGCCGAGCCGCCGCTTGGGCCTCGGCGCACCGCTCGCGTCTCGTCCCGCCGTGCAGCGGGCGGCGGAGGCGGGCGGCTCCGGAACCCTTCCGCCGGTTCGGGCGACTCCGAGTGGCAACCCGGGCCTGCCGCACGTCTCACGGCGGTCGGGCGGGCTCGGTGCGCCGTTGCCGGGTCCGTCGCCGACCGTGCAGCGGGCGGCAGGAGAGGCGCAGCCGGTCGGGGCGCAATGGGAAGACGCCCCGCCGCCGATGGTTGCGGCGGTCGGACCTCCCGGGACCACGGCGTCGGTACGGCCGGACGACGGGCCTGCGCCCGAGCCGGAGTCCCTGCCCGTGGCACCGTTGGTGGGCGAGGTGCCGGTCGTAGCGGCGAACCCGCCGGTGCGGCCGGAGCATTGGTCGGGCGACGTCGCCGTGCCGTCGGCGAGCGGAGCAACGCTGCCGACGGCAGGAATGGTTGGTGGTTCGGGGTCCCGGAATGAGCCGGGTGCGGCGGTCCAACGTTCGGTCGGCCCGGAGGACACGGGACGCGTGGCGCCGCTGGTCGGTGGCTCAACGCCGCAGGTGGTTACTGGAGTTGGCGAGTCGACGTCGGGTGCGGCGGCAGGTCCGGAAAGTGCGGGGTCCGTTGCGCCGCTACTCGGTGGCTCAACGCCGTTGGGAGTCAGCGGAGTTGGCGGTCCGACGTCGGGTGTGCCGGTGCAGCGCTCGGCCGGGCCGGAAGGCGCGGGGCTCGTGGCGCCGACGGTCGGCGACGGGGTGCCGGCGAGTGGCGGGGGTGCGTCCGTGGCGCTCCCGAAGGCCGCCGATGTCGCCGCCGATGTCGCCGCCGGTGGAGCGCACGGATCTCCCCAACTGCCCGTGAAGCCCGTGAGGTTGCAGCGGATGCCGCCCCCGGAGGGTGAGTCCGCCAGTGTCGCCGACTCGGCCGTGATCACCGGGAGCGCACCGAGCATCGGGCTCGTCGGTGAACGTGGGCTGGAGCTTCGTTCGGCTCCCACGCCGCAGGCGGCTCCTCCCGGCGCTGTGACGGCCGAGCCGAGTGCCGTCCCGGTCGTCTGGGCACCGGCCGCCCGCGTCGAGCCGGCCGGCGCCGTTCGCCGAGCGGACCCGTCGACGCCCGTCCAGCGCCGTACCTCCCCACTGCTGCCGTTGCAGGGTCTCGGCGAGAACTACCAGGCTGCGGCGCCGCCCGGACCTCCACCACCGGTCAGGGCTCCCGCCGACCCAGGGACGGTCGCCGTGGCCGCGGGCATCGCCCAGCGGATGCCCGACGGGTCCGTGGTCTTCGCGCCGCCGGCCCCGCAACCGGCCGAGCCGCCGTCACCCGAACCGCCGCCCCCGCCCGTCCAGCGCGCGGAAGCCCACACCACGGCCGCACCCACGGCCGCACCCACAGCTCCACCCCCCGCCCCACCCGAAAGCACCGACGAGCTCGTCCGCCGCCTGATCGACCCCCTGGGCCGCCTGCTCCGGGCCGAGCTCCGGCAGGACCGCGAGCGCGCCGGCCTCCGCTTCGACACCCACCCCTACCACTGAGAGGAGCCCCGCGATGGCCGATGACGACCCGGCGGTGAGCGTGTGCTTCATCGTCGAGATCGACGACTTCAAGCTCGGGACGTTCAACTCCTGCGAGGGGCTGGGCTGCGAGGTGGTGATGGAGCAGCGCGAGGAGGGCGGCAACAACGGGTACGTGTGGCAACTCCCGTCCCGCATCAAGTACTCGACCATCAAGCTGACCCGTCCCGTCACCAAGGACACCGAGAAGGTGACCCGCTGGATCGCGGGCATGGTGTCCGGGGTGACGCGCAAGACCGGCCACATCAGCGCGATGACGGCGGACGGCCGGGTGGTCGCCCGGTGGAGCCTGCTGGACGTGGTGCCGGTGCGCTGGCAGGGGCCGTCGCTGAGCCCGGAGACGCCCAAGGTGGCGACCGAGACGCTGGAGATCGCGCACCACGGCTTCCTCGACCCGGACCGGGCCTGAGGCCACGTCCGACGGCCCGAACGTCCGACGGCCCGATCGTCCGACGGCCCGATCGTCCGACGGCCCGAGAGTCCAACGGCCCGACAGCCCGACGGCCTGAAAGGAGAGCAGCATGCCGTCCTCACCCGTGGTCTTCTCCGCCGGCGCGACCGGCGGGGGTCCGGCCGGTGCCCGGCCGAAGCTGGAGCGGGCGTACCTGGAGCTGCGCCATCCGCCCGCCGACGGCGGCACGACGACGCCCGGACCCCGGATCGACAAGATCGACTTCCAGTTCAACCCCCGGGAGCTCGCTCTCGCCAAGTCCGCGAAGTGGGAGCGCAAGACGTCGAAGGGCGCCCGGAAGGCGGGGCCGGTCGAGTTCAAGGGGGCCGAGCCCAGCAAGCTGTCGCTGGAGATGTTCTTCGACACCACCGATCACCCCTCCGACCGGGTGGTCAAGGCGGTGGAGCAGTTGTTCGCGTGCTGCGTGCCGACGGCCCAGAGTCACGGCAAGCAGCAGGGCGTGCCGCCGTGGGTGATCTTCCACTGGGGCGGGCTGACCGGGTTCCTCGCGTACGTGAGCCAGGTGCAGGCCAAGTACACGCTGTTCACGGCCGGCGGTCTGCCGGTGCGCGCCGTGTGCCAGGTGACCCTGGAGGAGATCAGCGGCGAGCTCCCCGGCCAGAACCCGTCCTCGGGCGCACTCGCCGCCCGCCGTGTGCACCGCGTCGTGGCGGGGGACACCCTGGCCCTGCTGGCGTGGCGCGAGTACGGCGATCCGGCGGCCTGGCGGGCGATCGCCGAGGCGAACGGCATCGACGATCCGATGCGGCTGAACCCCGGCACCGAACTGCTGCTGCCCGGCGCGGAGGAGATCGCGGACGGGAACGGCCCGATGAACCGCGGGGGGCGCTGACCATGGCCGGTGAGGCCTTCGCGAACACGCTCGCCGTCGAGGTCGGCGGGCAGCCGCTCGCCGCTGCCGTCGCCGAGCTCCTCGTCTCCGCCCACGTGGACGGCAGCCGTCACCTGCCGGACCTCTTCGTGCTGCGCTTCCGCGACCCGCACCACCTGGTCCTGGCCAAGGCGGGCCTGACGATCGGCGTGCAGGTGAAGCTGTTCGCGCGGGTCGCCGACGACCCGCAGCGCGAGCTGCTGGTGTCCGGGGAGGTCACCGCGCTGGAGGTGGACGCGGACGCGACGGGCACGTTCACCGTCGTCCGCGGGCTGGACCACTCGCACCGGCTGCTGCGCGGGCGCCGGGTGGTCGGCTACCGGCAGATGACGGCCTCCGACGTCGCGACGGCCGTCGCGCGCCGGGCCGGGCTGCGGCTCGGCACGGTCGACGCGACGACGACCGTCCACCCGCACCTGGCCCAGGCCGGCCTCACCGACTGGGAGTTCCTGGGCCGCCTGGCCGTCCGGTCGGGCCGGGAGGTGGCCGTGGTGGACGGCCGGTTCCACTTCCGCCGTCCGACCCCGGCCGCCGGTGCGCCGGGCACGTCGACGTCCGTCCGGGCCAGCCCGTTCGTCCTGGAACTGGGCCGCAACCTGCTGCGCTGCCACGCGGTCGTCACGTCCGCCGACCAGGTGCGGGAGGTGGAGGCGCGCGGCTGGGACGTGCAGGCCAAGCGCGCGGTGGTCGCGCACGCGCCGGCCGGCGCCAGTGACCTGCTCGCGCTCGGACTGACGCCGGCCCGGGTCGCCGAGCCCTTCGGGGACGCGGCGTTCCTGGCCGTCGACGTCCCGTTCGGGGCGCAGGCCGAGGCGGACCGGGCGGCGCGCTCGCTGGCCGCCGACCTGGCGGCGTCGTTCGCGGAGCTGTCGGCGGTGGCGATGGGCATCCCCCGGCTGCGGGCGGGCAGTGCGGTGACGCTGACGAACGTCGGGACGCCGTTCGAGGGCAAGTACACCGTCACCGCGGTCCGGCACGTGTTCGATCCGGGGGTCGGCTACCAGACATGGATCACCGTGAGCGGCCGCACCGACCGCTCGCTCCTCGGCCTGACGGCGGGCGGGGGCCGGCCCCGGGACCGGGTGGCGGGGCTGGTCAACGCGACGGTGACGGACACCAGGGACCCGGAGCACCAGGGCCGGGTGCGGCTGGCGTTCCCGTGGCTCTCGGACGACTACGTCAGCGACTGGGCCCGGACGGCGCAGTCCGGCGGCAAGGGCGGGGGCGGGGTGTTCGGCCCGGAGGTGGGGGACGAGGTGCTGGTCGGCTTCGAGCAGGGCCTGGTGGACCGGCCGTACGTGATCGGCGGGCTGTACAACGGCGAGGACCGGCCGTCCCGGCACGACGTGGAGGCGGTGGACGGGACGAGCGGCGCCGTCAACCGTCGCTCGCTGGTGTCGCGCAGCGGCAACCGGCTGGAGCTCCTGGACGCCGCCGCCGGTCCGAAGGGCGTCCGGCTGTCCACCGGGGACGGCAAGGTGACGCTGCACCTGGACGGGAAGGCGACGTCCGTGGTCGTGCACAGCGACGGCACGGTGGAGATCGAGGCCAAGGAGAAGGTGACCGTCAAGGCCGCGCAGGGCGTCAGCGTCGACGCCGGGCAGGGGAAGCTCGAACTCGCCGGGGACTCCGTACGGGTGACGGCCCGCTCGGGGGTCCAACTGGACGGCGGCGCGGGCGCGGTGAAGCTGCAGACGCAGGGGCAGGTCGACGTCAGGGGCGCGACCGTCGGCGTGTCCGGGACGGCGAGCACCGAGATCAAGGGCGGCGCGACCTGCTCGATCAGTGCCGCCCTCATCAAGATCAACTGACCTCCGATGACCGACCTCCGATGACCGACCTCCAATGACTGACCTCCAACGACTGACCTCCAATGACTGACCTCCAATGACCGACCTCCGATGAACGAGGACGAGCGAAGGAGCACCACCGATGCCACCTGCCGCCAGGGTCGGGGACCCGACCGGGCACCCCGGCGTGCTCGCCCCGCCCGGGATCCCCACCGTTCTCATCGGCGGGCAGCCCGCGGCCGTCGTCGGCACGCCGCACGTGTGCTCCTTCCCGCCGCCCGCCGTCCACCCGCCGAGCGCCGTCGCCCCGCCGTGCTGCCCCACCGTCCTGATCGGCGGCCTGCCCGCGGCCCGCGCGGGCGACCTCGCGGCCTGCGGCGCGCCGATCGTCGGTGGCTGCCCGACCGTGCTGATCGGCGGGTGAGGGTGATGGGACGTCGGTTCATCGGTGTGGGATGGGCCTTCCCGGTCCGCACCGACCCGACCGGGTCGATCGCGCTGGTCGCCCAGGAGCGCGAGGTCGAGGAGAGCATCCGTCTGATCCTCTCCACCGCGCCGGGCGAGCGGCCGATGCGCCCGCTGTTCGGCTGCGCCATCCACGACCACGTCTTCGCGCCCGCCGACAGCGCCACCGCAGGTCTGATCGCCTACGAGGTGCGGCTGTCGCTGGAGCGGTGGGAGCCGCGGATCGACCTCGTGGACGTGGTCGTCGGCTTCGACGCGGTCGACTCCGGCGCGCTCTGGATCGACGTCCGCTACGCGCTGCGCGGCACCAACGACCCGCGCAACCTCGTCTTCCCGTTCTACGTCATCCCCGCGCACGGCCCCGACGGCCCTGACGGCCCTGACGGCCCCGACGGCGCCGACAGCGCCGACGCTCCCGACCGCCCCGACCACCCGGGGAGCCCCTGATGCCCCTGCCGCAGCCCAACCTGGACGACCGCCGCTTCCAGGACCTCGTCGACGAGGCCAAGCGGCTCGTCCAGCAGCGCTGCCCGGAGTGGAGCGACCACAACGTCTCCGACCCGGGCGTGACGCTGATCGAGACCTTCGCCCACATGGTCGACCAGCTGATCTACCGGCTCAACCGGGTGCCCGACAAGAACCACCTGGCCTTCCTCGACCTGATCGGGGTCCGCCTGCTCCCGCCGGCCGCCGCCCGGACGGAGGTCACCTTCTGGCTCTCCGCGCCGCAGGAGCGGACCGTCCCGGTGCGGGCCGGAGCGGAGGTGGCCACCGTGCGGACCGCGACCGAGGAGGCCGTGGTCTTCTCCACGGTCCGCGAACTCGCCATCCTCCCCTGCGCGTTGACGCACCTCGCGACCGCCTCCCAGGGCGCCCCGGTGGACCGCGACGCCGACCTCGCCGACGGCCGCGGCGTCGCGTGCTTCGCCGCCGTCCCGGTGCCCGGCGACGTCCTGCTCTTCGGCCTCTCGCAGGCCGTGCCGCACTGCCTCGTGGCGCTGCGCCTGGAGTTCCCGGTCAGCGGGCACGGCATCAACCCCGACCACCCGCCGCTCGCCTGGGAGGCCTGGACCGGCGACGGCTGGGCGGGCTGCGCCGTCCAGCGGGACACCACCGGCGGCTTCAACCGGCCCGGCGACGTCATCCTCCGGCTGCCGCCCGACCACGCCGCCTCGGTGGAGGCCCGTCACCGGGCCGGCTGGCTGCGCTGCCGGATCACCGCGCCGGTCCCCGGCCGCCCGTCCTACTCCGCGACGCCGGTGCTGATCTCCGCCGAGGCGTTCACGGTCGGCGGCACCACGACCGCCGTCCACGCGGAGCGCGTCGAGGGCGAGGCCCTCGGCCGCTCCGACGGGCTGCCGGGCCAGACCTTCATCCTCGCCCGCCCGCCCGTGGTCGCCGGCGGCGAGCCGGTCACCGTCGAGACCACCGGCACCGACGGGACGCAGGAGTGGCAGGAGGTGGAGGACTTCGCCCGCTCGACCTCCGAGGACCGCCACTTCCGGCTCGACCGCAGCACCGGCGAGATCGCCTTCGGCCCGGCCGTGCGCGAACCCGACGGCACGCTCCGCCGGTACGGCGCGGTGCCGCCCGAGGGCACGGCGGTCCGGGTCCGCGCGTACGCCACCGGCGGCGGGCGCCGCGGCAACGTCGCCCGCGGCGCGCTGGCCGTGCTGCGCACCTCCGTCCCGTACGTGGCCCGGGTGGAGAACGCGCGGGCGGCGGAGGGCGGCGTCGACGGCGAGGACGTCGCGGGTGCCCGGCTGCGCGGCCCGATCGTGCTGCGCACGCGCCGCCGGGCCGTCACCGCCGAGGACTACGAGGAGCTGGCGCGCGAGGCCGCGCCCGCCGTCGGCCGGGTGCGCTGCGTCGCCACCGAGACCGGGCCGGACGCCGGCGGGGTGCGGGTGCTGCTCGTGCCGAACGCCGAGGACGACGGCGAGGGCCGCCTGGCCTTCGCCCAACTCGCCTGCTCGCAGGAGTTGTTGGAGCAGGTCACCGGCTACCTGGACGAACGCAGGCTGCTCGGCGCGCGGCTGCTGGTGGAGCCGCCGCACTACCAGGGCGTCACGGTCGTCGCCGCGCTGAGGGCCAGGCCGCGCAGCACGCCGGGCGCCGTGCAGCGGGCCGCGCTGGCCGCGCTCCACCGCCACCTCCACCCGCTCACCGGCGGGCCGGACGGCACCGGCTGGCCGTTCGGCCGCCCGCTGCACGCCGGCGAGGTCTTCGCCGTGCTGCAGCGGGTGCCAGGCGTCGAACTGGTCGAGAGCGTCCGGTTGTTCCCGGCCGACCCGGAACACGGCCACCGCGGCGAGGCCACCGACCGGATCCACCTCGCCCCGCACGCCCTGGTGTTCTCGTACGAGCACCAGGTCCGCGTCGCGGCGGAATGAGGACGGATGCCGACCCGGTCGCACGGACGCGGTCCCGTCCCGGACCTGCCCAGCCGCCACCCGCTCGGGGCGCAGCTTCCCGGCGTCTACGCCGACGACGGGGACGGCGCGGGGGAGAACCTGTTCCTCCAGCGCTTCACGGGCGCGCTGGACGAGGTGCTCGCGCCGGTGCTGTGCACGCTGGACAACCTGGCCGCGTACTTCGACCCCCGGCTCGCGCCGCCGGACTTCCTCGCCTACCTGGCGCAATGGGTCGGCGCGCCGACCGGGCCGGACCTCCCGCCGGAGCGGCGGCGCGCCGCCGTCGTCCACGCGGCGGCGCTGCACGCGGTGCGCGGGACGCGGGCGGGGCTGGCCGCACAGCTGCGGCTGGTGTTCGGGGTGGAGCCGGAGATCGACGAGAGCGGCGGGGCCCGGTGGTCGGCCCGGCCGGACGCGGCGCTGCCGGGGGAGGCCGCGCCCCGGCTGGTGGTGCGGCTGCGGGTGCCGGACCCGGCGGTCGTGGACCTGCGGGCGGTGCGGGAGCTGGTGGCCGCCAACCGGCCGGCGCACGTGCCGTTCACGGTCGAGGTGGTGGCGGCGCGGCCCGGGAGGGCCGAGGAGGAGGACGGGCACCATGACGACGTGTGAGCACTGCGGTCAGCCCTGCGCGCGGGGCGAGGACTTCTGCGGCGCGTGCGGGGCGTACCTGTCGTGGGAGGAGGAGCCACGGGAGACGGCCTCTGCACCTGCTCCTTCGCCTCCCGCTTCCGGGCCCGCGCCAGCCGTCCTGCCCCGCCCGTCCGGGCCTGCCCCTGCCGTCCCGCCCCGCCCGTCCGGGCCTCCGTCCGCACCGCCTGGGGTTCCGGCCGCTCGACCGGAACCCGCCGCCGGGGCCGAGGCGCCGGTACCGGCATCGACACCGGCGAAACCTCGCCCGAAGCCCCGCCCGAAAGCCCACCCGAGGCCCGAGCCGAGCCCCGAGCCGAAAGCCCGGCCGCACGCCGTTCAGCCGAAGGCCGTCCAGCCGGGCGAGGAGTCCGCGCCCCCGCCGCCGCGCCCCGCCCCGGGGCGGGGCGCGCTGCGGGGCGGAGAGGCCCCCCCCGAGGGCGAGAG